>CAKTWY010000032.1 GCA_934630445.1 uncultured Eubacteriales bacterium | reverse complement strand
CAGCCGGGCGCGGCATCGGGCCGAAAAAAAACATGGCACTCGTGCACCGGCTCGCGCAGCTTCTGGGCGGAGCGGTGGGCGTATCGCGCCCGCTCGTCGACGCAGGCTACGGCGACTACGGCATGCAGATCGGGCAGACCGGCGCGTCTGTCGCGCCGGAGCTGCTGATCCTGTGCGGCGTATCAGGCGCCGTGCAGCATGTGGCGGGCATCCAGGGTGCAAAGACGATCGTCGCGATCAACAAAGACCCCGACGCGCCGATCTTTTCCTCAGCGCACTACGCTGTCGTCGGCGACTGCGCCGAAGTCCTCACCGCGCTGATCGAGGCGCTCTCCTGAAAAAACGCAAAGTGCCGCGGCAAAGCAAATTGGCTTCGCCGCGGCACTTTTAACATGATTCTGTTTCGGTTCCGGCCGGAACACCGGTTTCGGTACGCCCCATCGCGCACCAGAGAGTGATCGTACCGATGACGATCACGCCGCCGATGAGGGCGAATACGCCCGGCCGCTCCCCATCAAAGAGGAAAACCCACAGCGGATTTAAAAGCGGCTCGACCGCGCCGATCAGCGAGCACGCGAGCGGCGGACACGTTTTGACTGCAATGCCGTAAAGGACATACGGGATGCCCAGCTGCACCACGCCGAGCACAAGGATCGATGCCATCGCGCCGAAGCTCACCGGCGTTTCAAAGACAAAGACAAACGGAATCCCCACCACCGCTGTGATGAGATGCCCGATGAGGATGCCGCTCATGCGCGATTCATCGTCGGCCCTGCCGGTGAGCACATACATCCACGCCATGGTAAAGCCCGCGAAAATGGCGATGAGATTTCCCGCCAGATAACCGCCCGACAGCTGATCGAAGAAAAAGAGCGAGATGCCCGCGAGCGTTAAGAAGACAGTGATCACGTCCGCGCGGCTGAAGCGCTGATGATACAGAACCGCCGAGATCAAAAGGATGAATACGGGCGCCACGAACTGCAGAACAATGGCGTTGGCCGAAGTGGTAAGCTTGTTTGCCGTCACAAAGGCAAAAAACGTCAGTGTCAGCGACACGCTCGAAAGGATAGAAGCCCGGTTGATACGAAAGCTGAGCTTGCGCGCTTTCATATACACGGCAAACACGCCTGCGGAAATGAGGCTGCGAAAGCCCGCGATCACGAGCGGGTGCCACGGGATCAGTTTGATGAAAATGCCCGCGATGCTCCAGAGCGCGGCGCACATGACCATAAACACAATGCCTTTTCTCCGGCCGGATTCCTGCGTGATGCCCATCGCCTGCTTCTCCCTCTTCATACGCTGCGGCCGCGGCCCTCGATCGGCCATTTTTCGACGATCTCCCCGCCGCGCTTGACATAGATCGCGTCAAAGGTATTGACCGTCGTGCAGCAGTGGCCCGGGATGAGCTCGACCTGATCGCCAAGGCGCCTGGGCTCTTTCAGACCGCGGATATCGGTATGCTCCTCGCTGAAATGAAGCGCGCAGGAGGGATCCTCCGCAAGGACCGGCGCGTGCTGATCCATCGTGAGATTTTTGACGCCGACGTCGACTGTGACATGGTCCTCCGACAGGCTGATCACCGTCGCACGCACCGTCAGCGCATGCGCAAAGGGCAGCGAGCAGGCGCCGTAGGAGCTGTCCATGAAAATATAGCTGCCAGCCTGCAGCTCGGTATATATTCCGCCGTGCGCCTTAAAAGCCGCAGTTGCAGTGGAGGCGCCGCTGATCTCTTCGACAGCCACGCCGTGCGCCTCCAGATACTCCTTCAGGCTCTTCAGGCGCGCTTCCACCGCGCGAAGGCCCTTGACGCGCTCATTTTCGTCTTCAACATGCGAGAGATTTCCCGCATATGACTGAATGCCGCCGAAATGGAGATGCGCCGCGCTTTTGACGTGCTCGGCCAGGCGCAGGACCGCCTCCTCGGTACGCGCGCCGCAGCGGTTCATGCCGGCCTCATATTCTATGTAGACGTTAATGACGCTGCCGGCGGCCTGGGCGGCGCGGCTCAGGGCGTCGATATTCTCATCGTTGTCGACGCATACGGTGATGCGCGCGCGGCGCGCAAGATACGCCAGGCGCATCAGCTTGGACGGCTGGACGATCTGATTGGCAATCAGGATATCAGGAATACCTGCCTCCACAAGGACCTCCGCCTCGCCGAGCTTGGCGCACGTAATGCCTTTCGCGCCGGCGGCCATCTGCCGCTTTGCGATCGCAGTGCACTTGTTCGACTTAAAGTGCGGGCGCAGGCGCGCGCTCCCCCCTTCAAGCGCTTTGGACATGGCGGCCATGTTTTGTTCCAGCAGGTCGAGATCCAGCACAAGGGCCGGCGTCTCCAGTTCACACAATTTCATTTTAACACTCTCCTTCATGATTTGGCGTCTCTATTTTTTTCATGAGGCGGCCGAAGACAACGGCAAACGTGACGCACGTCGTGATCGCCGCAAGCACATCTGCGATCGGCTCGGCAAGAAATACCGCAAATACCTGATCTTCAAAAAAGTTCGGCAGGATATAAATGAGCGGAATAAGCAGGATGACCTTGCGCAGAAGCGCCATAAACACGGACGCCTTGGCCTGGCCAAGCGCGATAAAGCTCTGCTGGCAGGCCATCTGCGCGCCCATCACGAGCGTGCCCGCCATATAGATCCTGGCAGCCCATGCGGCGGTATCGAGAAGCGCCGCGTCGCTTGTGAAGATCGACGCGACAAAACGCGGTGCCGTCATCATAACGGCCCAGACAAGAACAGAGAAGGCCAGAGAGCTGATCAAAAGCAGGCGGAACGCCTTATTGATGCGCTCCGCGTTTTTCGCGCCGTAATTGTAGCTGATAATGGGCTGCGCCCCCTGTGAAAGCCCCACCATCGGCATATTCAGCGCCATCATGATGCTTGAGAGGATCGTGAGCGCGCCCACGGCATTGTCGCCGCCATAGTGCTGCAGGGAGGAATTGAGCGCGATGTTCAAAAGGCTCTCCGTCGCCTGCATGATAAAAGGCGATACGCCAAGCGCCAGCACCGGAAGGAGCACCCCGGCGCGAAGGCGCAGATTTGCACGCCTGATCCGCAGGAGAGAATGCTCCCCCGTGAGGAAGCAGACCACCCATATTGCCGATACGGCCTGTGAGAGAACAGTCGCCAGCGCCGCGCCGCGCACGCCCATCTGAAAGCCGAAAATGAAGATCGGATCGAGTATGATATTGAGCACTGCTCCGATCAGCACCGTGAGCATGCCCTTCGTTGCAAAGCCCTGCGTGGTGATAAAAGGGTTCAGCCCCAGCGCCAGCTGGACAAAGACCGTGCCGCACACATAAATATTGAGGTACGAAAGCGCATAAGGCAGCGTATCGGCACTCGCGCCGAACAGCAGCAGAAGCTTTTCCTGCGTAAGAAGGAAGAACGCCGTGAGGACCACGGAAATGCCCACAAGCGCGACGGCGCAGTTGCCGATAATCACTTCCGCGCCGTCATTGTCCTTCGCCCCCATGCGGATCGCCGCGCGCGGCGCGCCGCCCATGCCGATCAGGGAGCTGAACGCCGATATCAGCATGATGATCGGAAACGTCACGCCCACGCCCGTCAGCGCCGCGGCTCCGATCTCGGGAATATGGCCGATATAGATGCGGTCCACAATATTGTAAAGCATATTGATAAGCTGCGCGGCGATCGCCGGAAGGGCGAGCTTGAACAAAAGCCGCCCTACCGGCTCACGTCCCAAATCGTTTGTCTGTTTCAAGAATTGTTCACTCCATTTTCCGCGGCAGACGCCGCAATTGTCGCGCCGGTCAGTTCCGCCTGCCGGCTCTTTGTACTGTGGAAGACGCCGCGGTACAGATGCCAAAAGGGCTGCACCACAAATCCGGCAACATGCAGATCGTGATACAGCCCCCGCAAACCGCCTGCGGTATCAATACAGCTTCTTCTTTTTCAGCAGCAGCCATGAACCCAGCGTTACCGCGATCGCAAGCGCAATCGGCATCCACACCGTGGGAATCGGCAGATCCGTGACATTCATCCCGTAAAAACTGAAAATAATGTTCGGAATCGTCATCAGGATCGTGATAAGCGTTAGCGTCTTCATCAGGATATTGAGGTTGTTGGATATGACGGAGGCAAACGCATCCATCGTGCCGGAGAGGATGGACGAATAGATCCCCGCCATCTCGATGGCCTGCTTGATCTCGATCAGCACATCCTCCAGCAGGTCCTGATCGTCCTCATAAAGCTTGATGATCCTGCCGCGCAGCAGCTTTTCCAGCGTTACATCGGTGGACTTGAGCGACGTGGAGAAGTAAACAAGCGACTTTTCCAGCGTCAGAAGCTGGATCAGTTCCTTATTCTTCTGCGATTTGTACAGCTGATGCTCGATCGAGCTTGAAATCTTCTCGATCTGGCGCAGGTAGAACAGGTAGCGGTTGGCCACCTTCAGAAGCATGTGGAGGATAAAGCGCGTTTTCAGCGCCGTCTGCACGTTGCGCACTTCGCCCGCGGCAAACTCGCGCACGATCGAATTCTCCTTCAGGCAGACGGTGATGATATGCTCCCGCGCGACAATGATGCCCATCGGAAGCGTCGTAAAAAGCCTGCCGCCGTTTTCCTCTTCCTCCGCATACGGCACGTCGATGATGAGAAGCGTCTCATCCTCTTCCACCTCGACGCGCGACGTCTCCTCGTCGTCGAGCGCCGCGCGCAGAAAATCGTTGTCGACACCTGTTACAGACGCGACCGCACGCAGCTCCTCGTCCGTCGGCGCGATCAGATTGATCCACGAGCCGGGCTCGGCGCTGTCGATCCTCGTAAGGGCGTTGCCCACCGTCTTGTGGAATGTCAGCATTTTTGCACCCCTTTCAGCGGCGCAGAATGCTCCGCGCCGCGTTTTGATTCAATTTTGTAAAGCACCTTCTACTAAGAGGGTCCCCGGACACGGCGCACACTCCTTCCCAAGCGCATATATTCCGCCGCCTTTTTACAAGCAGGCAAAGCCGCACACCTAACTTAAATTATAGCCAACTGCCGTGCGCTTTGCAACCTTTTTTTGTGCCGGGCGCAAGCGGCGGCGCATGCCGGTCGGGTGCAGGATATGTAAAAGCGTATGCATCTAAAATAACTGCGGCTCCCCGGCGCTATTTTGCCGGAAAGCCGCAGTTGTTATTCGTTTTATCCATCTTTTGGCATCAAGTCCGTGTCCGCCTACAGCCGAATGTCAAATTTCGAGTCGTGCTCAATGCGGCGAGCGCGGCTGCGCGCGCGAAGGCGGCGGCGCTTGCGGATGTTATGGCAGCGCACGGCAAAAAGCGCCAGAAAAACGATCAGTGCAAAAGCGGCGATGCCCAAAAGGATGAAACCGGCGATACGTGCCGGCGCAAGCCAGCCCGGCTCAGCCGCCGGCTCTGGCGCCAACGCCGTGTCTGATGGTTCCTCCGGCTCGGGCGCGGGAAGCGAATAGCGAAGCGCCATCGACCCGAGCTCCGCCGGGAAAGTCTCCACCGCGCGCTCGAGCGTGAACGTGACGCGAAGCTCCGTCGAGCCGTCCTCTTCCAGTTCTTCCGGCAGATAATAGACGGCATGCACATCCCCCGTTGCCGCCTCATTCGGAATGAGCGCGGTAAAATCCTCCGCCGCCGTTATGTCCGCGCGCAGCAAATCGCCGCGCAGCAGAGACCGCGGGATGCCCCGGATGAGCCCCGCCGCATCCGCGCGATACGTTGAAAAGCCGCCGAAGCCGTAATCGAAAAGCGCCGCCGTGTCGGTGTACTTATCGTTCGCCTTCGGGCTTTTCATCACAACGGCGATCAGCCGCCTGCCGTCGCGCTCGGCAAATGTGACGAGCGTATGCTGGGCAAGCGTCGTCCAGCCGAGCTTCCCCCCGAGGACGCCGTCGTAATGCTTGGATGTATTCAGAAGCATATCGTGCTTATTGTGCAGATAACGCGTATCGCTGTTTTTATTCGTCGGCGCGATCTGGTAGGAAGCCGTTCCGACGATCTCGAGAAAATCGCCATACATGCGCGCGCGATCATCGCCATGTCGTAAGCCGTCGTCAGGTGCTCGTCCTCGTCCAGGCCATGCGCATTCTGAAACGTCGTATCCGTCGCGCCCAGTTCCCTGGCGCGCTCATTCATGCGCTGGACAAATGCGTCCATCGAGCCGGATACGAATTCGGCAATGCCGTTGCAGGCATCGTTCGCGCTGGGAAGCATCGCCGCATAGCAAAGGTCTTTGACTGTCACCTGTTCATCGGTGGTCAGTGCGATATGGCTCGACCCGCGCGGAATGGAAAACACCGCGTCATGGCTCATCGTCACCACATCCTCAGGCTTGGCATTTTCCAACGCAAGAAGCACGGTCATGATTTTGGTAATGCTCGCCGGGCGCAGCCTTTCATGCGGATTTTTTTCAAACAGGATCTGCCCGGTATCGAAGTCCATCAAAACTGCGGATTCCGACACAATCGCCGGCCCGGCCGCCTGGGTATCTATCTTCAAAAATGCTGCACTCAGAATAAAAACCAGCAAAAAAGGCAATAACCTTTTCATTCCATCCTCCATTCCAGGTCCATTCATTTCCCGTGCGGTCAACTGCCCGCACAAACCAGTATTCGCACGAATTTGCGCGCGCATACGCATACGCGGCACGCAAAACGCCGTCTTCCCTTTTTATTCCCTGCAGGGCATTACGCGCCGTACAGCGCTTGGGCCTGTACAGCCCAAACGCGCAAAAGAAGAACGCCCTGCGGACCGGACGGTCCGCAGCGCATCCTGCCGCGCTGCATGCATATTGCTCTTTCTTTTATATAATAGAGAATCTGCGCATATAAAGTCAATCCCTTTGTCGGATATTTGCATTTTTTGCCGTTTGCACATGCGCCGGCCTTGCGCGCGATATGCAAAACGTGTATAATAGGGTAATTAAAGATCCGCTCCGGCGGATGCGCAGCGCTACTGCGAAACAACATCATTCCTGGGAGTGTGCAATATGTCCGATTATAAAAAACTCGCGGAGCTTCTCTTCCCCGACTGCAGCAAAACGCCGGAGGAATATGAGGCTTTCTATCCGCCCCGCGCGCTGGGCGAGGGTGCGCGCGTCACGCGCTTTGCGCCCAGCCCTACGGGCTTTCTCCACATCGGCGGGCTGTTCGCCTCGCTTGCGGCAGAGCGCGCGGCGCATCTGTCGGGCGGCGTGTTTTTCCTGCGCATTGAGGACACGGATAAAAAGCGCGAGGTTGAAGACGGCGTCACCGGCATTATCAAGGGGCTTGAGAGCTTTCATATTTCCTTTGACGAAGGAATGACGGGGCCTGTGGCCGATCGCGGCGCATACGCCCCGTACCTTCAGTCGCGCAGGGCTGCGATTTATGCTTCATGCGCCAGGCGCCTTGTCGAGCTGGGCCTGGCGTACCCCTGCTTCTGCGGCGAGGCGGAGCTGCAGGCGATCCGCGCCGAGCAGGAGGCGAAGAAGGAGCTGCCCGGCTATTACGGCGCGTACGCGAAGTGCCGCGATCTCCCCTTCGAAGCGGTCGAAGCGCGCGTCAAAGCTGGCGAGAGCTATGTCATCCGGCTCAGATCCCCCGGACGGGCGGACAGGCGCGTGTCGTTTAAAGACGGCGTCAAGGGCAAGATCGAAATGCCGGAGAACACGATGGATATCGTGCTTTTAAAGTCTGACGGCATCCCTACGTATCATTTCGCGCACGCGGTGGACGACCATTTCATGCGCACGACGGATGTGATCCGCGGCGACGAGTGGGTCTCTTCCGTTCCGGTGCACCTGCAGCTGTTTGAGGTGCTCGGCTACAAGCCGCCCAGATACGCGCACATCTCCCCCATCATGAAGGAGGATGGCGGCGCGAAGCGGAAGATCTCAAAGCGCAAGGATCCGGAGGCGGCCGTCAGCTACTTTGTCGACGAAGGCTATCCGGCCGAGTCAGTGCTCGAATATCTGCTGACGCTTTTGAACTCCAATTACGAGGACTGGCGGCGTGCCAACCCCGCCCTGCCGTATACGGATTTCCCGTTCTCGCTTTCGAAGATGAGCAGCTCGGGCGCGCTTTTCGATATGGCGAAGCTGATGGACCTGAGCCGCAATGTCATCGCGCGCATGACGGCGCAGGAGGTGTACGACGGCGTCACCGCCTGGGCGCAGATATATGATGCGGAGCTTTTCACTCTTCTTTCCCGCGACCGTGCGTATGCGGAGGGCATCTTTGCCATCGACCGCGGCGGCGCAAAGCCGCGCCGCGATATCGCCAAATGGAGCGATGTGCGCCAGTGGCTGTCCTTCTTCTACGACGAATTGTGGAACGGGGAATACGACGAGCTCGGCAATATGACGCGCGAGGACGCGCGCAAAATCATTGAGGCCTACTGCGCGGTGTACGATGTTTCCGACGACAAGGACACGTGGTTCAATAAAATCAAGGCCCTGTGCGAGCCGCTCGGCTTTGCGCGGGAGGTGAAGACTTATAAGAAAAATCCGGACGCCTACAAAGGGCATGTGGGCGACGTTTCCGGCGTTCTGCGCCTGGCGCTCACCGGCCGCCGGCAGACGCCCGACCTATGCTCGATCATGGCGCTCTTCGGGCGCGAAAGGTGTCAGGCGCGCTTTGCGCGTTTTCTCGCGGCGCTTTGATGCCGCGGGCGCAATTATGAGAGGATGATGAAACGATGGAAGAATATACTGCGTCTAACTTTATACAGGAAGCAATTAATGAGGACCTGAAAAACGGCGTGTACGACCATGTGCAGACGCGCTTTCCCCCCGAGCCGAACGGCTACCTGCATGTCGGCCACGTCAAGGCGATCACGATCGATTTCGCCACTGCGGAAAAATACGGCGGCGTGTGCAACCTGCGTCTGGACGACACGAACCCGACGAAGGAGGATGTCGAATATACAAACGCCATCATGGACGACATCAGGTGGCTCGGTTTCCACTGGGACAAGGTGCTCTACGCGTCCGATTATTTCGACCTGTGCCATGAAAAGGCGATCGAGCTGATCAAGCTCGGCAAAGCCTATGTCTGCGATCTGACGCCGGACGAAATACGCGAATACCGCGGAACGCTGACCGAGCCGGGCAGGGAGAGCCCGTACCGCAACCGTTCGATTGAGGAGAATCTCGATCTCTTCGCGCGCATGACGGCGGGCGAATTTGAAAACGGCGCGCGCGTGCTGCGCGCGAAGATCGACATGCGCTCGGGTAACCTCAACATGCGTGACCCGATCATTTACCGCATCATGAAGGTACCGCATCACCGCACGGGCGACAAATGGTGCATCTATCCGATGTACGACTTTGCCCATCCGCTGTCGGACGCAGCCGAAGGCGTGACGCACTCGCTGTGCACGCTGGAATTTGAGGATCATCGCCCGCTGTACGACTGGTTCCTGCGCGCGCTCGGATGGGAAAATCCGCCGCGCCAGATCGAGTTTGCAAGGCTGAACCTGAACTACACGCTCACAAGCAAGCGCCGCTGTCTCGCGCTCGTGCAGGGCGGCGTCGTTTCCGGCTGGGACGACCCGCGCATGGCGACGATCGCCGGCATGCGCCGGCGCGGCTATCCCGCTGCGGCCATGCGCACCTTTGTGGAGAAAGCAGGCGTTGCAAAAGCGTTCAGTGTGGTCGACTATGCGCTTCTGGAGCACTGCGTGCGCGATGTGCTCAACACCGAAGCTGAGCGCGCCATGGCCGTTCTCGACCCGATCAGGGTCATCATTGAGAACTATCCGGAGGGGAAGAGCGAACTGGTCGAGGTGGATGTCAATCCCGAAAAGCCCGAACTCGGCCGGCGCAAGGTTCCCTTCTCGCGCGAGCTGTTCATCGAGCGCGCCGATTTCATGATGGTGCCTCCGAAGGGCTATTTCCGCATGTCTCCGGGCGCGGAAGTGCGCTTCAAGGGCGCGTATTTTATCACCTGCAAAGAGGCGAAGGTCGACGCGGAGGGGAATGTGACCGAGCTTATCTGCACCTACGACCCCGAGAGCGCGGGCGGCAACTCCCCCGACGGGCGCAAGGTGCGCGGCACGATCCACTGGGTGGACGCTGCCAGCGCCGTTACCGCCGAAGTGCGGCTCTACGACCGGCTGTTTAATACGCCCAACCCCTCTGACGACAGTGCGACGGGCGATTTCAAGGACAATCTGAACCCTGATTC
This sequence comes from uncultured Eubacteriales bacterium, assembly GCA_934630445.1. Taxonomy (GTDB): domain Bacteria; phylum Bacillota; class Clostridia; order Oscillospirales; family Butyricicoccaceae; genus CAKTWY01. Next base: position 6,259 of record CAKTWY010000032.1, on the reverse strand, counting down.
TCTCAAAGTCCTCACGAATGCGAAGGTCGAGCCTTACCTCGCCGATCGTGCCGCCGGGGAGACCTTCCAGTTTCTGAGAAACGGCTATTTCTGCGCCGACGCCGATTCGAAGCCGGGCCATCCGGTCTTCAACCGTACAGTGGGCCTCAAAGACTCCTGGAAGCCGCAGAAATAGCTCCGCCGAATGTCAGCGCCGCCCTTGTGCCGGCACAGAAAGGAGCCTTTTTATGAAGCGTACTTTAATCCGTTTGATATCCGCCGTTTTGCTTTCGGCGCTTCTGATCGCCCTGCCGGGCGGCGCCTGCGCGCTGACGCCGCAGGGGCACTGGTTCAATCAATATGTGCCGGAGGTCAAGAATTCCGGGCTGTATGACGCCGTTTTGTCAGATGATTTTCTGCCGGATATGCCCCTCACAGAGCAGGATTTCTGCAATATTTTTTATACGTTCTTCTCCCTCCCCTCGCTGGAAGGCCCGGCTGTTCCGTCCAAAGCGCCGCTCTCCCGCCTGCGCGCGGCGGAGATCATCTGCCGGGAACTGAAGCTGTGGATCCCGAACATCAGCGCTGAGGTCAAGGACGCATATATCGCGAACATCGCCGATTATTATGAGATTGCGGACGAAGATTCACGCGAGGTGATCCTCACCGCATACATAAACGGCGTGATGAGCGGCCATTCGGACGGCCGCTTTGCGCCAAACGACGACGTCACCTGGGCGGAAGCGCTGACCATGCTTGTAAACCTGAAAAACGACGCCAACGGCAGTGTGCCCGAAACGCTTTTCGGCGCTTCGCCGCAGTATACGCACACGCTGATCGCCGAACAGACCGGCTTTGTCGACATCATTGAATCGGTCTGCAAGGAGTTGGGGGTTGATTACACCATCTTTGTCTCCTGCTACCGCAGGCCGGTGACAGAGCTTTCCACAGGCGAGACGGCGATGCTCAACCGTGTGCGCGCCGCGCTGCCCGCGCCGGACTCCGAAACCGTTATGCAAAAGGTTATCAGCCTTTCCGATATGGAAAAATACCTCTCCGGTGAGTATACCGCGCCAAAGGGCTTTGTCAGCCGCGCATGCGATGTAAAACAGTACCGGACATATGACGACTGCTATTACGGCCTTCGCCTTGATTATGAGTATCCCGAAGGGGTATATCCACATCAGCTCGAAACCGGAAGCTGCGGCGTGATCCGCTTTACCGCGGAAAATGCCGCCTCCGTCATTATCCCCACCAGTGTGAAAAACGGCGGAACATATACGGACCCCGCCCCGTTCGGCGGTGCGGGCTTTACCACGGGCACCAATGGGCGCGTCGGCTCTCCCGAATGGGTCTTCACCGATTGGGCACAGCTGGACAGCGGCGCGGAGCTTTATGAGCTTGACCGCAACGGCAACGAAGTGCTTCGCGGTGTATATGATGCGCGTATCGGCCGTTTTGTTGAGGTCGGCGCGGAGCGGAACCGCACGGCGGCTTAAATTGAATTTTCTCAAATAAAAAACAGAGCCCAGCCGATCAAGGCAGGGCTCTGTTTTGTTCTGAACTAGGCCGCGTTTTTCAGCGCTGCGTCCTCATATGCGCTCTCCAGCATATTTTCAATAAAAATGCCGTATCCGCGTTTGGGGTCGTTGACCAGCACATGGGTGACCGCGCCGATCAGCTTTCCGTTTTGGACAATAGGGCTTCCGCTCATGCCCTGAACGATGCCGCCCGTCAATTTTAAAAGCGCCGGGTCGGTCACGCGCAGCATCATACCGCGCTCGTCCGCTTCATTTTCTGAATAAATGCGGATGATCTCTACATCATAAGAACTGCGCTGCGCTCCATCCACACAGGAAAGGATCTGCGCTTTTCCGGTTTTTACTTCGCCGCGGCGCGCTACCTGCATCGGTTCATAGCCAGAGGCAAGCGACGCATCATCCAGCACGCCGAAAATGCCGGACGGACTGTTGACAGAAAGCCGCCCTGTGCTGCGCGTCAGATCAAACTCCCCTTTCAGTTCACCCGGTCTGCCCGCCTCGCCGCGCTTGACGCCCACCACGGACGACGGCATCAGCGAGCCGCTTCGAAGCGGCATGATGTTGCCCGTGTCGACGTCGTTGATACTGTGGCCGAGCGCTCCGAAAATACCGCTGGCAGGATCATAAAAGGTCAGCGTTCCGATCCCGGCCATGCTGTCGCGCACCCACGCGCCGATGCGCCATGTTTCATCGATCGCAGCGCGGACGGCTTGGAGCTGAATATCCATCTTGCGGTTAGCGCGCAGCACTTTCATGCTTACGGCCTTTCCGGCTGCGTTCGTGATCACGTTTTGCAGTTCTTCCGTACTTGACACGTTTGTACCGTCAATGCTGATAATAATGTCTCCCTCTCTCAGTCCTGCCTGCTGTGCGGGGCATATCTCCCCCGATTGGGTCGTTATTTTTGACAGTCCGACGACCATGATCCCGTCGGCAAACATTTTAATGCCCGTCGTGATACCCATGGGAACCACGTGCTCTGGAATCTGTGCGCCGACTGCCTGTACGCCCGGCGCACCTGCGAAAATCGTCAGCGCGAGAAGCGCGCCGACAATTTTCGAAGCCATTTTTTGAATTTCTTTTTCATCTTTCACTTCACCACTCCTTTCTGACGGTACACGCTTACTATTTGCAGGCCGCTCCCGCATTAATTTCCTGCCCTTCGGCAAATTACGCCTGTCTTCCCTAGGCAGAAATTACAATTGCAAAGATAGCGTGCTTATACGCCGCCGTCATTGGAAATGGCAAAAAAAATGGATTTTATTGTCAATCATTCGCTGAATTTGCGATTCACACGCTGCGACTGCCGATAAAATAGCGCACGCTGCATGGCAGCTGCGGACAATGCTAGTATGTGCGCCGGGCACCGTTTTTTGAACGGCATTTTTTTCATTTGCCGCTTTTTGTTTTTTGCCCAGACGCTGCTCCCGTGGACGCAGGCTAATTTTTACATTCCATGCGTGCGTAGCATGCCGCGCTCAAAATCCATGACAGCGCGATAAGCGCCGCGCCCGCCGCCGCCAGCATCCATGCCGGCGGCGCAAAAGCCGCAAAGGCCGCGGCATCCTGTTTGACAATCCCCGTCAGAGACAATGCCCCGATATAGAGGAAAAGGACGACGAAGCGCGCCTTGGTTCCTCCAAGCAGAAGCATAAAGGGCATCATCACCGCGGTAAAAAGACATCCCGTCGCCGCCAGCAGCGCCAGCTGCATGCCGATATCCGGCGTGCGGTGCACGGTATAGCTCACCGAACCGATGAGAAGGCCCAAAACGATCTCGCATATCGCGAGCATGTATTTTGCCGCGACGATCTGCCGCCTTCCGACAGGAAGCATACCGTAATAATATGCCGCGCCGTTCTTTTCTTCATAAGCCTCAAGCCCATATGTGCCGATATAGAGCATGATGAGGTAGGCGATCGGCACGAGCGAAGGCGAGAGCAGCGCCATCGCCAAAATCAGGATCAGAAGGATCCCATAGGTGCGGATAGATAAAAGATAGCTGACGCTGCCGGCCATAAGCGTTGTTATTTTTTTCATTTTTGCGTTTCTCCCTTCACTGTATAGAGAAAAATGTCCTCCAGCGACGCGCGCTCATAAACCGCATCCGCGCCGAACACGCGCCGCGCGGCACGCTCGTCGCCGCTCAGCCCGCAGAAACCCGTATTCCCGCGCTCAAACCCAATGAGCGCCTGCTCGCGCTGCGCGGTGAGCAGCTCCGGCCCGCCCTTCACCAGGCAATACGTTTCCGAAAGCTCGTTTTTATCGCGCGCAAGCACTATGCGTCCGTGGCTGAGCATTACGATGTAATCCGCAGCCCGATCGAGATCGGAGGTAATGTGCGTGGAATAAAACACGCTCACGTCTCCGCGCTGGAGCTCTTCCAGGAGGAGGTCGAGAATGTCGCTGCGCACGAGGGGGTCGAGGTTCGCCGTGGCCTCGTCGAGCACCAGCAGGCGCGGCCGGTGAGAAAGCGCCAGCGCAAGGGCAAACTGCTTTTGCTGCCCTTTGGACAGGCTGGCATACGTCTTCTTCCCATCGAGCGCGAAGCGGTCTGCAAGCGCGCGGTAGCGCGCTTCCTCCCATCCGGCGTAAAACGGCGCGACTGCCTGCTTGATCGTATTGAGTTTGGCCTCGGCAAAATAGCCCGTCACCTCGCCGACATACCCGATCATCTCCTTCACCTGATCCGCCTCGGCGCGCGGGTCGCGTCCAAAGACGCGCACCGCCCCCGCATCCGGCCGGTACATACCCATGATCAGTTTGATCGTCGTCGTCTTCCCCGCGCCGTTCGGCCCGATAAAGCCCGTGATAAAGCCCTCTTCAACGCCCAGGGAGGCAATATCTAGGGAAAAGGCGCCAAATGATTTTTTTACATTTTCCAGTTCAATGACCTTCATGCTGCTCCTCCTCATAAATGGCGCGCACAGCGCACGTCAGTTCCTCGCACGTCACGCCCGCCTGTTTCGCATGCCGCACGATGGGCGTCAGATCCTGCGCAGCCTTCTGCAGCGACATGTCGCGCAGGGCTGCTCCGCTTTTCTGCGCTACAAAGGTTCCGCGCCCGGGCACAGTGCGGATATACCCTTCTTTTTCCAGGTCTTCGTACGCGCGCTTGGTCGTGATGATGCTCACGCGCAGTTCGCGCGCCAGCTGCCGGATTGACAAAAGCGCTTCCCCCGGCTGAAGCTCGCCCGCGGCGATCTGTGCACGTATCTGCGCCGAAATCTGCTCATACATCGGCCTCTGTGATGCGCTTGACAGGACGATGCGCAATGGAATCCCTCCACTCATCTGTATATATCGTATATATACAGTATATACATATACTTCTGCTTTGTCAAGGGAGGCTTGTTTTTTTCCCCGCGCTCGATTACAATAAAAAACAGCCGCAGGCTGTTTTTTACCGCATGCGCGGCGGTTGCCCGCAAGGGCGAGACGTGTGCAAATGAAATCGGCGTTTTTGATTGCAGAGCAACCAAAAACCGGTTTTTATGTGCAGGCACATCTTTTGCTTTTTAATTAATGCCTACAGGAGCTGAAACGATGGACAAATTTTTGGAACTCTTTTCGCTGGAAACCGGCACGCTGGTTCCGATGGTGATCAGCATCGCCCTCTCGCTATTGATTCTCGCGGTGGGCATCCGGCTCATCAACCGCTTTTTCCGCCGCGCGCGTGAACGCACGCTTGCCTCCGCTCATCCTGAGCTGGCATCGGTCCTGCCGGCGCTGCGCGGCGTGCTGATCGCCATTCTCGTCTTTGTATTTCTCACCAGCATTCTTTCGCAATTTCCGTCTCTGAAAAAGCTGATGGACACGATGCTGGCAAGCTCCGGCATTGTCGCGCTCGTCGTCGGCTTCGCCTCGCAGGACGCGGTGGCCAATCTCACGAGCGGCCTCCTCGTGACGGTGTTTAAGCCCTGCAAAGTCGGCGACACCGTCCGTCTCGTCAGCCAGAACATCACCGGCGTTGTGGAGGAGATCTCCCTGCGGCACACGGTGATCCGCACATTCGACAACCGGCGCACCATTATCCCCAACAGTACGTTCAACAAAGAGATTCTTGAAAATTCCAACTTCAGCGACAGCCGCATCTGCAATTATGTGGAAATCGGCGTCACTTATGAATCGGACCTTGACCTCGCACTGGAAATTATGCGCGAAGAGGCGCTGGCGCATCCGTCGCATGTCGACAACCGTACCGACGCCGACCGCGCAAGCGGCGTACCGGAGATCACCGTGCGCATCATCGAGCTGGCTGACAGCTGCGTCAAGCTCCGTGCCTGGGTCTGGTCGGCTGACGCGGGAAGCGGTTTCGCCATGAAGTGCGATCTGCTTTCCAGCATCAAAAAACGCTTTGACGCGGCTGGCATTGATATCGCCTATCCGCACCTTGTCGTGATGACTGCGGACGGCGAAAAGACATGTCGGTAGGAAGACAGAAAAAGGGTGCCGCAGCGTGAGCTGCGGCACCCTTTTTTATAAAAATTTTTATTCCGCCGTTTTTTCCCCAGCAGATGCAGAATCATCTTCTTCCGGCGCGTCATGCACGCACGGACACGGACGCTCCTCTTCCGCGATCGGTTCGGCGCATGCTTCCGGCGCTGCGGCGGAAGGCTCTTCCTGCGCGGGCTTTGCCATCGATTCCGGGCAGATTCTGCGTTCGGGGCACGCTTCGCATTCGCTCACGCTCAAACCGCACGCATCGGGCTGGTCGTTGTTCTCCGGCGCCTGAACGT
>CAKTWY010000031.1 GCA_934630445.1 uncultured Eubacteriales bacterium | reverse complement strand
CCTCACATGCGCCGAGATAGGCGTGCATCAGCGCATGGAGGATCTGGTTGTCCATGCTCGGGCCGTAGCAGAGCTGTCCGGTCTCTCCGTTTGGAAGAATGTACGTGTTTTCCGGCGAGACGGACGGGCAGGTTACAAGGCGGGCACGGTCGTCTTCGACCAGATAGTCCTCAAAAAAGACGACGGCTTCCTCCAGACAGTCGAAATACTGCCCGAGCGTCTCGATATCGCCGGTGAAGAGGTAGTGCTCCCAGATATGCAGGCACAGCCAGGCGGCGCCCATCGGCCAGTAGGTCGCGGGCAGGTATTTGTCCTGCGGGGCAGTGTCGCCCCAGATGTCGGTATTGTGGTGCGCGACAAACCCGCGGCAGCCGTACATGCGCTGCGCCGTCTCGCGCCCGTCCGGTAGCATCCTGTGCAGGTGCTCAAAAAGCGGCAGCTCCATCTCCGGCAGGTTGCACGGCCCGGCGCACCAGTAGTTCATCTGGATATTGATGTTGATGGTATATTTTGAATCCCACGAGGGGAGCACCTCTTCGTTCCATACGCCCTGCAGGTTTGCCGGGAGCGTTCCCGGCCTGCTCGACGAGATGAGCAGGTAGCGTCCATAGGCGAAATAGAGCGCGAGAAGGCCCGTGTCCTCTCCGCCCGCCTGAACGTGCGCGAGGCGCTCGTCCGTGGGCATGTCTGCGCGCGCGTCTGCACCAAAAGAGAGCTGCATCCGCTCGAAAATCGGCTGGTAATCCTGAAGGTGCGCGTCCATCAGCGTATCAAAATCGCGCTGCATGGCCGCCTGGAGCATGCGCGCGCACGCCGCCGCAAGGGCCTTTTCGCGAAATTCCGTCGCCAGGGTGAAGAAGACCGTCGCTTCCCGCGCGCCGTCGATAAAAAGCTCGTCCGCCAGGGTGCTGACGCGGCCGCCCTCGCACCGCGCAGCCATCATCCCGCAGAATTTGAGCCCATCTCCGCCGCCCGAATAGGCGATGGCATGGTCCGATACATTCCAGGTCTTTTCCGTCAGATGATCGCGCCACGCCCGGCAGCGCACCGTCACAGGGGCGGGGCCGTCGGCCCTGAAATGGAAGACCATCACGTCGTCCGGCACGCTCAGGAACGACGTGCGCGTAAAGCGCGTCTCGCCAATGCGGAACGTGACCGTCGAGACTGCGCGTGCAAGGTCCAGTTCGCGCACATAATCTTCGGTTTCTCCCTGCGGCAGTGTGAAGTCGAACAGCAGCTCTCCCGCCGTTTGATAAACGCGCTGATTTTCCGGAAGACCGGAGAACGCTGCGCGAACGAGCCGCTCAGCCTCCTTCAGCCGCCCTGCAAAAATGAGTGCGCGCACCTTGTCCAAGTGCGGCAGTGCTTCGGGGTTCCTCCGGTCGCGCGGCCCGCCCGACCAGACGCTGTCCTCATTGACCTGAATGCGCTCGTGCGCCGCGCCGCCGTATATCATCGCACCCATGCGGCCGTTGCCGAGGGGGAGCGCCTCGCTCCATTTGGACGCGGGCTGGCGATACCATAACCGCTGGCTGCTCATTTTACGTCCTTTCCCGTCACAACGCCCTTTTTCAGGATGATGTTGGCGTAGAGCGCCCGTTCGCCGGTCATGATGACAGCCGCGCTCTTTTCTTTTGTGCGCGCGTAAAATTCCCATTTGTCGATCTCTTCAAAGCAGTCGGCGCCGCGCGGATCGTGGCGCGCGACGATCTCTTTATAGGTGTTCCAGATGGGCGTCTCCACCGTGTCGCCCGCGACCTTGGCCATGAGCGTCACCGGGTGCTCGACATACGTGTCCAGCGGGAAAAGCGTGAGGATCGCATCCAGAATTTCAGGCACGCCGTGCCCGTCCATGCGGATTACAGTTTTTCCGTACGTATGCCCGGGAAAGTTCCCGTCGCCGATGGTGATTTCGTCCGTGTGGCCCATTTCCGCAAGAATTTTCAAAAGTTCCGGCGGTATGATGGCGGGGATCCCTTTTAACATAACACTTGCCTCCTTGTTTGCGCGGCCTGTGCAGAAGTTTTGCACAGGCCGCAGATTTCATTTCCGTGCCGCGCACGCGGCGTTATTTTGCCTTTCCGTCGCATCCGCAGATGCGCATGTGATGCTTGACAAGCTCCTTGACTGCCTCGCGCGCCGGCGCGCCGAATTTTTTCGGGTCGATGGTCTTGGGATTTTCCGCGAGATAACGCCCAACTGCCTGTGTATATGCGATGCGAAGCTCCGTTGCCACGTTCACCTTGCAGATGCCGCGCGATACGCACTCGCGCACTGCCTCCGGGGAGAGCCCCGAAGCGCCGTGCAGGACCATCGGCACATCGATGCGCCCGCGCAGCTGGCTGATCAGCTCGACGTTCAGGACCGGCTCTTTGGCATATACGCCGTGCGCTGTTCCGACGCCGACCGCCAGTGCGTCCACGCCTGTTTCCGCGACGAAGCGCACCGCCTCCTCCGGGTCGGTGTAGCCGGCGTTTTCACACACAAGGTCGTCCTCCTTGCCGCCGACGCGGCCGAGCTCGCCTTCGACGGGCACGCCGCACGGCGCGCACATGTCCACAACCGCTCGCGTGATGGCGATGTTCTCTTCCAGCGGGTGCTTCGAGCCGTCGATCATGATCGACGTGTAGCCCGCGCGCAGCGCGCGCGCCGCGCAGGCGAACGAGTCGCCGTGATCCAGATGGATCGCCACCGGCACGCGCGCATCTGCCGCCGCTGCCGCAACGTTTGCTGCGTACAGCGCGGGCGCGGCATATTTCAGCGTTCCGGGCGTGGTCTGGATCATCACCGGCGCGCCGAGCTCCTCGGCCGCGGCAATGATGGCCTGCACCATTTCCATATTCTCGGCGTTGAAAGCGCCGACGGCGTAATGGCCCGCCTGTGCGTTCCTGAGCATGTCTCTTGAAGTGGTGAGCGGCATGATGATTCCTCCTGACGATATTATGTATTGGTTTTGATCCAGCGGAAGCGGTTGACCTTCACAACCGCGACAAAGCATTTTAAGATCTGATCCGACTTCAGACAGATGAACACCGCCAGCGGCGGCAGGTTCAGCCAGAAAGCCGCGGCCCACGAGGTGGGCAGGACAATCCCCCACATGAAGATGAGGTCGTTGATGAGCACAAATTTTGTATCGCCGCCGCCGCGCACGATGCCCGTGAGCGCCGCCATCTGGTAGGACGTTCCGACCACCGTGACGGACAGGACCGTCATGAACTGCACTGCCAGCGCGCGCGCCTGGGCGGAAATGTCGTAAAAGGAGATGACAAGGTCCTTGCACACAAAAACCATCAGCCCCGTGAGAACGCCGATGATGAGGAAGAGGACCTGCGCCGTGACCGCGTATTCGCGCACGCGGCCGACGCGTCCTTCACCGATGGTTTTGGCGATAATGACGGCCGTCGCACTCGCTGAGCCGTACGTCACGACGGACAGAATCTGAAACACCGTCGTCGCAATGCTGTTTGCCGCGATCGTGGCCGAGCCCATATGGCCGAGGATGGCCGTCTGCACCGCCATTGCCGCACCCCACATGGCGCTGGACCAGAACACGGGCGAGCCGACCCGCAGGTACTGCACAAGGACCGCCCTGTCAAACAATTTGAAATCCCGCAGCCGCAGGGCGAGCTTGCGGTCGAACCTCCCCACGAAGACGATCACGATCGCCGTCTCGATCACGCGGGAGATGAGCGTGGCGATCGCCGCGCCCTCCACGCCAAGGCGCGGCGCGCCGAATTTGCCGAAGATGAGGATATAGTTGAGCGCCACATTGGTAAAGAGCGTTGTCAGCGATACGTAAAACCCGATTTTGACAGTCTCGACGCTCCTCAGACCGCACAGCAGCATGTTTGTCACCGCGAAGAACGGATAGGAAAAGCAGATGATGCGCAGGTAGCGCACCGCTTCCCCAAGCACTGCTTCATCGTTGGAAAAGAGCGACATCACCTGATGCGGCAGGAGCAGCACTGTGAAAAACAGCGCCGCTGTCACGCCCAGGCACAGGCGCATCGTCACGGAGAGCGCGCGCTTGATCGAGTCCGTGTCTTTTGCGCCCCAGGCGCGCGAGGCGATGATGATCAGACCCTCGCCGATACCCATGACGAACATCTGCAGGAGAAACTGGATCTGATTGACAAGCGCCACGCCGGAAAGGGCCGACTCTGTATAGCGGCCGAGCATCACATTATCGGCGAGGTTTACGCCGAAGACGATCACGTTCTGCAGCGCGATGGTGATCGTCAGCGAGAAAAAACGCTCATAAAAGTATTTTTCACGTACAAAAAGTTTCATATTTCCTCTGCCCGCCCCGCTCACAGACTGCCGGACACAGAGAAGCGGAACACCGTCGTCTCGTGGTAAAGCTCCCCTGCGCGCAGCACCGGCTGCGGGAAGGCGGGGTTCGCCATCGCGTTGGGGAAGCACTGTGTCTCCAGACAAAATCCGCCGCGCCTGTCATAGCGCGCGCCGTCCTTGCCCGGAACGCCGTCGAGATAGTTGCCCGTATAAAATACAAGGCCCTCCTGCGTGGTGGAAACGTCCAGCCGCACGCCTGTGCGCGGTCCTGCTGCCGAGGCCGCCGCGCGCAGCGTGCCGCCTTCGCCGCGCACGACCCAGTTGTGGTCGTAGCCGCCGGCAAAGCGCAGGTCGTCATAGTCGTCGTCAATGTGCGCGCCGATGGCGGTCCACTCCCGCAGATCCATCGGCGTGCCTGCCACAGCGCGCCGCTCGCCCGTCGTGAGCGACGCCTCGTCGCCGGGGGTATATTCGTCGGCAAAGATACGGATAAAATGGTCCGCAACGTCGCCGCTCCCTGCGCCGTTTAAGTTGAAATAGGCGTGATTTGTCAGTGTAACGACTGTATCGGCGTCGCTCTTGGCGCGGTAATCAAGCGTCAGCGCGCCTGCTTCGTCCAGGGAATAGCTCACCGCGCAGCGCAGCGTTCCGGGGTAACCCTCTTCGCCGTCGGGGCTGACGTACGAAAGGCGCAGCACCTCGCCGTCGATCTCCGCCTGCCAGAGGCGCTTATCGAACCCGCGCCCGCCGCCGTGCAGATGTGCGCTGCCGTCGTTTGCCAGAAGGTGGTATTCCTGCCCGTTCAGGGTAAAACGCGCGTTTGCGATGCGCCCGGCACACCGGCCGATGAGTACGCCGATGTATTTGTCCTGTTTTTCATAATCTGCAAGCGTGTCGTAGCCGAGCACCACGTCCACGCGGTCACCGGTCCTGTCCGGCACTTCGCAGGTGACGATCGCCCCGCCGTAGTCGAGCACGCGCACGCGCATGTTCCGGTTTTCCAGCGTGTAGATCGATACAGTTTCTCCTTCGGCCGTCGTGCCGAACGGTATTTTTGTAATATGTGTCATGATAGATCCCTCCAACAGCCTATATTTTACCAGCCCGCGCGTCAGGTGTAAATGAAAAAACGGCTTTGCTGAGAAAATAAAACTTTTATGGCATTTTTGGTGTGCGCGCAGAATTTCGGGCCGCCGAATGATGGATTCGGCGGCCCGGAATTTCAAGTGAAAATGTGGAAAATATGTTTAAGGACGGAGAAGCGCATGCGCGGCGGCAAATGCAGGTGCGTCTTATGCAAACTGCGGGAGATATGCCTTGTGCGCCGCAAGCAGTTCCTCCGTCATCCGATGCACCGCCTCACGGCCGATCGGCCGCGTTGACGCTTCGATCGCACATTCAAGCATCCTTCTGTCGCCGTGAAGCGCCGCTTCCACCGCGACCTCGTACACCGCTGCAAAGTGCATGGTGGGCGGCAGCAGATACGCCGGGAAGTCGGGCAGCTGCATGGGCTGGAGGCCGGAGCCGGAGAAGAGCGTCGGGCGTTCGATCACCGTGCAGTCCGGGATGTTCGCAATGGCGCCGTTGTTGGGCAGGTTTGCGTAGAATACGGCCGGCCGGTCCTCATGCATCGCGCTGATCATCTGCATCAGCTCTTCATGCTCGCCTGCTTCCCGCTCGAAAAAGGTCTGCGGCAGGGGGGCGTCCGTTGCGGCGTACGCTTCGTAACGCGCGAATTCCTCGTCGCCGCCGCGGATGCATTCTTCAAAGGAAAATGCATCCACACCGAGCGTTTTGCCGAAATAGGCGCCTTCGGCCGTGAGCTCCGGCACAAATTCTGTAAAATGCCTGTCGTCCGAGGCAAGATAGGTGTGGTATCTGCGCACGTAGGATTCCGTCAGCTCACCGATGCTGCGCCCTTCCGCCGGGGTCTCGTCAAGCTTTTTCACAAAATCGGGGAAGATGTCCTTTGTATTCCGGCGGATGTGATAGCAGAAGATCATATGGTTCAGTCCACACGCGGTCAGGCTGATCTCGTCCTGCGGAATATTCAGGAACTTCGAGAGCGTGCGCCGCCCGTCGCGCACGCCGTGACAAAGGCCGACGACCGGCACGCCTGTTGCGCGGCGCACAGCCATGCAGTTCATGGTCATGGGGTTGGAATAATTGATGAACACCGCCTTGGGGCAGAGCTTTTTGACATCGTTGGCAATGTCGATCAGCTGCGGGATCATGCGCATCGCGCGCGACATGCCGCCGGGGCCGACCGTATCGCCAACAGGCTGGAACACGCCGTATTTTCTGGGGATAAACACGTCCTGCTCCCATGCGCGCCTGCCGCCGACGCCGATGGTGCTCACCACATAGTCCGCCCCCGGCAGGACGTCGCACCGGTCCGTGCTGGCGGAGAGCTCCGTGTCGGACGCCGTCTGTGCGATCATCTTTTCACACACGCGCTTGATGATTTCGAGTGTGCGTGCATCTGTATCGACGAGCGCGATGTGCCATTGCTCGTCACGGCGCTCAATGATATCCAGAATAAGCCCTTTCGTGAACATTGCGCTCCCTGCGCCGATCAGTACGATCTTTCTTCTCATTTACAGACCTCCCTTGATTCGTTCCGGAACCGGATGGCCCGAACGTGTGCAGCAGTGCCGCTGCCCGCAAAGACAGAAATTAACATTTTTATTATATTTGTGCGGCTGCGGCAAGGGAATGAAAAAAAGTACGGTTTTATGAAAAAAATACGCCTGTGGAGAAATCTGCCGCGCCGGGAGGCGAGGGCGGCGGAGCACGTGGACTTTGCGATGCGCGCGGGGCAAATCATCAACCTGCAAAAGCGCGGAGAATGCACATACATTCTCCGCGCTTTCGCTGTTCTTACCGGGGGCCAGGATGCGCCGCGAAAAGGATCAGAAATCCAGGCTCTTGAAATAGGTGAGGAACGGCGCATTCTGGTCGAGCATCTCGCGCACCATCCGGCGCGTTTCGTCCATGCTCAGCACGGCCGACGTCAGCGGGTCGAAGAGGATCGCCTGGAACACCTTCTCCGCGTCGCCTTCGATGGCGGCGCGCACGGCGAGCTCTTCGATCTTTGCAGTATTGCCGACAAAGATAGACAGATGCTGCGGCAGGGTGTGCACGCCGTCCGGCACGATGCCGTCCCGGGTCGCGAGCGCGGGCACTTCCACGCACGCGCCCTCGTCGATGTTTGTCACATAGCCGTGGTTGCGGATGTTGGCGTTGAAGGGGAAGACGGTGTGATCGCCGAGAATGGCATTAAAGATGTTCGAAGCGTATTCTCCGCCCTTTTTCAGGTCCACTTCGCCGTGCTCAAGCCAGTCGGTGTATTCGCTCTCCCAGGTGTCTTCACGGCCGAGGTACTCCTTGAGGATATACGCATACTCGCCCGGGTTCCAGCCCGTGCCGTGCGTGCAGTATTTTTCAATCAGATCCGGGCGCTTGCGGAACCACGCGTTGTACTCGGAGTTGTGGCCGGACGACTCCGTGGGGAAATAGCCGAGCTGACGGAACATCTCGATGCGCACGGGCTCCTCCGCGGCGACTTCGGGGCGTTTGACGGCCTCGCGCAGCTTCGGATAGGCATCCTCGCCGTTCAGCTTAAAGTCGAGATAAAACGCCATGTGGTTGATGCCCACGCACGTATACTGCGCCTGGTCATACGTACCGCCCGCCCAGCCGGCGAGCATTTCGGCCGTGCCCTGTACGCTGTGGCAAAGACCTGTGACGCTCACCTTCGTCTGCGCCTGCAGGTAGCTGACGAGCATCGCCATGGGGTTGGTGTAGTTTAAGACGATCGCGTTCGGACACAGCCGCTCCACATCGCGGATGATGTCGAGCATCACCGGCGCCGTGCGCAGGAAGCGGAAAATGCCCGACGGGCCGCGTGTGTCGCCCACGCAGATGTCCACGCCGTATTTCTTCGGGATCTCGATATCGTGTCGCCAGACGTTCACGCCGCCCTGCAGGATGGTGATGACCACGCCGTCCGCACCTTCAAGCGCACGGGCGCGGTCGGTCGTTGCCTCCACAGTAGCGGCGTAGCCGCCCTCTTTTACAATGCGCTCGACGCCGCGCTTGGCGTATTCCAGGCGCTTCTCATCGATATCCATGAGCATGAGCGTGCAGTCGCGAAACGCCTCAAATGTGAGAATGTCGCGCGCAAGGTCGCGCGTGAAGCCGAGCGACCCCGCGCCGATAAAGGTAAATTTCCGTTTCATAGCCGTTCCTCCTCAATCGATCATGTTTAATAACCAAATAACTGCTGTGCGTTTTCGTGATAAATGCGCCCGAGCGCACGGGGTGACAAATACACGCCGTAGATATTCCAGCGCCCCTGACCGTACGGCGCGCCGTCGCCCTCGGGGTTGAAGTACTCGTCGTCCGTCTCGAGGAAGCGGTAGTAGTTCGGGTGTATGACTTCGCTTGAAGCGGAAAAGTCCGTGCCGAAGAACACCCGCTCGCAGTACCGCTCGAGGAAGGCGCGCGCCGTGTACGGCTGCCGGCCGAGCTCGGAAATGCGTGCGGCGATGTCGATGTACATGTTCGGGAAGCGGTCGAGCCACTGCGCCACCTTTTTCAGGTTCTCCGAATACGAGCCGGCATGCGCGATGATAAAGGTTGTGCGCGGGTTCTTTTCCAGAAGATTTTCCTGCATCTGCATCAGCTCGTGAAAGCCGTACAGCTCCGGCGAGCAGAAGCTCCAGTCCGGGTGGTTCTGCAGTTCCTCATACCGCTCGTTTTCCCCGTCAGCGGGGGAGAAGAAGGCGACCGGGTCCGCAATGTGGAAAAGAACGGGGATGTTGAATTCCGCGGCGGTCTGAAAGATGCATCCGAGCCGGTCGTCGTCCGGACGGAGATACTCCCCGTTTTTGTCGCGGTAGCCCAGACCGATGGGCTTCCAGAGCTTCAGGCCCCGCATGCCGTCTTTTTGCACGCCGTCGGCGATGGAGCGGTAGACCATGCGCTCAAAATCAGGCGATTCAAACTGTTCCACATCGACCGTGCCGTAGTTGATGAAAAAGTCCTCAAAGCCCTCGAGCTTTTTGAGCATCCGCCCCCGTTCCTCGCCGAAGCCGAGGTCGAGGTTCACCACCCGGCGCACGCCGTGCGCGCGCAGCGCTTCGACAACCGTTTTTGTGTCGTAGAGCGCGGCATAGTTTTCCCCCATGACGAGCTTGCCGAAATGCGTGTGCATATCGATCACCGGGAAGCGCGGCACGTCGACCTTGGTGCGCTTGACTTCAAGAAAGCTCTTCGGCCTGTAATCTTTTAAAAGCATTGCTGTTGATGCCTCCTGTGCGTTCAAAGTTTCGCAGCGGCCGCCTCGTCGAAAAGCGCCGTCGTGTTCGGGTGCAGCTGCAGCACCGAAGCGGGAACCTCCTCCGTGACCGGGCCGTGCAGCGCTTTTGCCACAATATCCGCCTTGTGCGCGCCCTTTGCCACAAAGAGAATTTCGCGCGCGCGCATCACGTCCGACACGCCCATCGAAACGCCCGCCGGGGGAACGTTCTCCTTGCCGCCGAAGAGGTCTTTTTTCGCCTCCCGCGTGCTCTCTGTGATCGGCGCCACATGGATGCCGAGGCCGAAGGGGGTGCCCGGCTCGTTAAAGGCGATGTGCCCGTTCTGCCCGATGCTCAGCAGGAGCAGGTCGATGCCGCCCAGGCGCGCGAGCACCTTGCGGAACGTTTCGCACGCGCCCTCTCCGTCGCCGTCCGGCGAGCAGGGCACGTGATACTGCTCCTTTGAAAGGCCGAGCGGCCCGTAAAGGCTGTCGCGGATGCGCCAGTGGCAGCTGGCCGGGCTTTCGGGATCGACGCCCACATATTCGTCGAGGTTGACCGCATGGATGTGTGAAAAGTCGACGTCAAGCTCTTTTTTCAGGCGGATGATTTCGTCGAAAATCAGGCGCGTCGTGTCTCCGGTGGCAAAGCAGAGCACAGCGTCCGGCTTCTCGAGCACGCGGCGCACGATGTACTGCGCTCCGGCGCGGTCAAAGTCCGAACCTTTTACAACGCTCGTCTTCATCTCAAAGCGCCTCCTTCTTAAAACTGCGGCAGATAAGCGCCCTGCGCAGCAAGGAGCTCTTCCGTCATCTTGTGCACAGCCTCGCGGCCGATGGGCAGCGTCGCCTCCTCGACGGCCACTTCGAGCAGCTTTCGGTCGCCCTTGAGCGCGGCTTCGACCGCGACCTCGTAAATGGCAGCGTAGCGCATCATAGCCGGCAGCAGGAAGGCCGGGAAGTCCGTCAGCTGCACCGGCTGAATGCCCGAGCCGGAGAAGAGCGCCGGGCGCTCGATCACTGTGCAGTCGGGGAGATTGGCGAGCGCGCCGTTATTGGGGAGGTTGGCGTAAAAGACCGCGGCTTTGTCCTGGTGCATTGCGGCGATCATCTCCATCAGCTGTTCGTGCTCGCCCTCTTCACGCTCAAAAAATTCGCCCGGAAGGGGGGCGTCCGACGCAGCGTAGGACTCATAGCGCGCGAATTCCTCGTCGCCCTCACGGATCGTTCCTTCAAACGAGAAGGACTCGACGCCGAGCGTTTTGCCAAAATACGCGCCCTTTCCGGTCGTCGCAGGCACAAACTCGGAAAAATGCCTGTCGTCGGATACGACGTATGTATGATTCCTGCGGATAAAGGACTCAGTCAGCTGACCGATGCTGCGCCCCTCGGGAGCGACTTCGTCCAGGCGCCTGATGAAGGCGGGGAAGAAGTCCTCTCCGTTCCTGCGCATATGGTAGCAGAACACCATGTGGTTCAGGCCGCAGGCGGTAAAATGGATCTCCTCATGCGGCACGCCGACAAATTTTGCCACGCGGCGCACACCGTTCTTCACGCCGTGGCACAGGCCGACGACCGGAACGCCCGTTGCGCGGCGCACCGCCATGCAGTTCATGGTCATGGGGTTGGAATAGCTGATGAAAGTGGCCTTCGGGCAGAGCTTTTTGACGTCGTTTGCAATGTCGACGAGCTGCGGGATCATGCGCATCGCACGCGAGACGCCGCCCGGACCGACCGTATCGCCCACAGGCTGGTATACGCCGTATTTTCTCGGGATAAACACATCCTGCTCCCACGCGCGGCGCCCGCCGACGCCGATGGTGCTCACGACATAATCCGCCCCGGCGAGTACGTCGCAGCGGTTCGCGCTTGCGGAAAGCTCTGTGTCCGAGCCGGTCTGCGCGATCATCTTTCTGCACACGCGCTCGATGATACGCAGCACCCGCTCGTCCGTGTCGACAAGTGCGATGTGCCACTGCTCTTCACGGCGCTCGATGATATCCAGCACGAGGCCTTTTGTGAAAACGGCGCTCCCCGCGCCCACCAGTACGATCTTCCTTCTCATTTTGTATACTCCTTTCCTTCCTGCAAACAAGGCCGCAAGGCCTGAGTCAACATATACGAGGCATATGCTTCATTGCGCAGCGCGGCAAAGCCCGGCTGAAAAAGTGCGTGCTTCCGCCTGACAGGCGGTATTTTTTGCTCCGTTTGGAATGATGGAACGAAGCGCCGGCCGCCGTTTGCGGAACAGCCGGTTTCAGCCGTCGATTGCCCCCATACGCACACGCGCCGCCTGCGCTGCGCCAATCAGCCCCACCGTGCCTTCGGAGAGGTCGGAGGCGATGACTTCCTTCAGGTCCATCAGGCTTGAGCGGTATGCCCGCGCGCGGACATATTCTTCCAGCGTGCCGCGCACGCGCGCGTTGAGCGCCACGCTGCCCGCCAGAACGAGTGCCGACGGATTGTAAAGCGTGACAAGGCACGCCGCCGCCTCCGACAGGCTCGCAACTGCGTCGTCGACGATCGCCCGGGCATGCGCATCGCCCGCTTCCGCCGCGGCAAAGACCGCGCGCGTGTCGGCGTAGCGTTCTTTCCCCGCGCGTGCGAGGATGCCGCCGCCCGAACAGTGCTCTTCCAGCGTGCCGCTGTTCCAGTCGCGCAGGCCCATTGTCGTGCGGCCGATCTCGCCCGCCACGTTTCCCGCGCCGCGCAGCAGCCGCCCGTCCGTTACGGCGCCCGCTGACAGCCCTGTACCGGCGTTGATGAGAACAAAATTGCGGTGGCGCCTGCCAGCGCCGAAGTATCGTTCTGCCGTCGTGGCACAGAAGACGTCGTTGTCCAGAAACGCAGGAACGCCGAGGCGGCGCGCCATTTCTTCCGCAAGGGCGACGGGCTCCGGTATGGGGAGATTGTCCGCGCGCACCCATACGCCGTTTTCCGGGTCGCACCGGCCCACAAGGCCAAAGCCCACTGCTGAAAAGCGCGCGTGCGCGCCCTCCGCGGCGAGAAATTCCTCCACCGCGCGCCGGATGGAAGAAAGCGTCGACTCCGTGTTGGAGCGATCCATTGCCGAGCGGCGCGAGCAGAGCACTGCGCCGTCTGCGCCGACGAGGCCGGTGAGGATCTTTGTTCCGCCCACATCCACGCCGAGCACCGGCGGGGCGGAAGCGTCAAAATCAGGCATACTATCCCTCCACAGCATTGCCGCGGCGCTTCGTGTGAAGCGGCGGCCGGTTTGATGCGCATGTGTGCCGCCTGTTCCGAAGGACTCGAAGCACACATCAAAAATGAGAGCTGCTTTTTGTACGGTTTGACCGAAATTGACCGAATTAAACACATATCGGTCAATTATGTACGCAATTCGGTCATATATGGAAAGCTTGCAATCATGATATCATCCGAAATTCCCCTTGTCAACCATAAATCAATCATATTTCGGTCAAAAATTTGAAATGTTTCTTGAAAAACTGATTGAAATCCGATATGATAGAATCATCCATTCATATGTTTCTCGGTGCGCAGCCACGGGCTGCGCGTCCGAAGCTGAAAAAGGACCGAAGGGGTGGTACCATGGAAAACGCAGCCCTCAGCACACGGCAAAAAAAGGTACTTGAATATATCAAAACGCGTGAGAGCGCGGGCCTTGAGGAGATCTGCCGCGACCTCTCCATCAGTGAGAGCACCGCACGGCGGATGCTTTCTGCACTGGAGGAAAAAAAGCTCGTCAAGCGCTTCCGCGGCGGGGCGATGATGCCGCCGGCGGAAAACGTGCCGGAACTTCCCGTCGTGCGCCGCTCACAGGAGATGCTGCGCGAAAAGCGTGCGCTTGCCCGCGCCGCGTGCGGGCATATCAAAAACGGCGACACGATTCTTTTGACTTCCGGTTCCACAGTGCAGCAGCTGTGCGCTTTTCTGGGCGATTTTACGGAGCTTACAGTGCTGACTGATTCGCTTCTGGTGCAGAACGAGCTGATGCACAACAAAAATATCCAGCTCGTGCTGCTCGGCGGGATCCTGAACGCGCAGGAGCAGTGCACCTATGGCTTTCTCACCACGGAGAATGCCGCGCATTTCAAAATCGATACGATGTTCACAAGCGCGAAGGGGCTCAATGTCCATCGCGGCTTTATGACAGACGACATGCAGCACATGCCGCTGTACCGCCGCTTTATGGAGTTGTCCGACAGGGTGATTGCCCTTGCTGATCATACGAAATTGTATCAGGACGGCAAGGCGGTCCTCTACAATTTTTCAGAGGTCAGCCTGCTGCTTTTGGACGACGCCGTGCCGCGCCCGCTTGTGCGCACCATGCAGGAGAACGGCTGCGCCGTTTCCCTGTGCCCGAGCGTATAGCGGCCCGGACGGCAGGGGCGGATGTGTTTTGAAAGGAGGAACATCATGTACAAAATCGCGATTGCAGACGACGATATGGATGTGCCGACGAGCCTGGGCAATTACTTCCCGTGGGAGGACAACGGTTTTGAGGTCGTTGCAAAGCTGTTTGACGGCCGGCAGGCGCTGGAGTTTCTGGACTGTCACGAGGTGGACGTGCTCATCAGCGACATCTGCATGCCTGTCATGAGCGGCATCGATCTGGTGCGCGAGCTCAGGGCGCGCGGGCGCAAGGTGCAGGTTGTGCTTCTGAGCGCGTATAAGGACTTTCAGTATGCGCAGGCGGCGATGTCCTATGGCGTGCGGCACTATATCGTCAAGCCCGCGACGTATTCCGAGATACTCGACGTACTCAAAAAGGTCAAGGAGGAACTGCGCATGGCGGAAAGGCCGCAGGCGCAGCAAACGCCCGGGCATGTCTCTGCCTTTAATGCCAAAATTGTCTCGCAGATCAAGACATACGTTGACCAGCACTGCGACACCGCCACGCTCGCGAGCGTGGCGCAGCTCGTGCACATGAATACTTCCTATTTAAGCCGCTTTTTCAAGGAAAACGCCGGAGAGAACCTCTCGGCCTACCTGACGCGTGTGCGCATGGAAAACGCCCTTCGCATGCTGCAGGACGTCACACAGAAAAATATTTACGAGATCGGCGAGAAGCTCGGCTATGCGAATTCAAAAAGCTTCACGAAGGCATTCAAGGCGTATTACGGGATCACGCCGCAGGAATACCGCAAGAGCTTTCAAAGCTGCGGATAAGGGTGCGCAATGGAACGTTTTTTCAGACGGGCGCTTCTGGTACTTTTCGCAGTACTGCTCATCACCGGGGCGGCCACGTGCATGATCTTTCAGCACAATCTGAAAGAAAAGCTCAGACAGGAGAGCTTACAGCACCTGACCGACGTCAAGGCCGATCTTGACGCGATGCTCGCCCCGCAGGAGAAGTACCGCCTCATCGACACGGACAGGGGCTATCTCGCCCGGCTGAGATCCGTGCTGCTCACCGGGCACGCCTCAACTGACGCCGAAACGCAGAGCCTTTCCAGCGCGCTGCGCTTTCTGAAATTGGCAAAGACGGGCGATGGAGCGGTGCATTCCATTTATGTGGCGCTGCTCGAGCGCAATGTGCCCTATATCCTTTCTGACAGCGGGCTGAAGTACAAAAAATTTTTGCGCGACCGGTCGTGGCTGGAGTCGTTTCGAAATGCGGAAAACGGCGACTTCTGTGAATTCCGCAGCGTGTCGGTCAGTACGGCCGACAGCGAAGCGGGCGCGCGCGTGCTGACGGTCTATCATTCTATCACCTCGACACACTGGGACACGGGCGAGCAGATCGAAGGGTGCATTGTCATCAATTACTACCTCACCCCCATCATGATGCAGCTCAAACGCACGCTGCCCAGCTCTCACTCGATCTACATTTATGAGGCGAGCAACGGCCAGCACTGTACATCCGGGAAGGACGACGTCCTGTCGGAGGAAGAGCTTTCCTCGATCGCCGTGGAAGGAGAACATACGGGCGAGGTGCGGGAGGGAGAATTCGTCTACTTCCGCGAGACATCCGATCGCCTGAGCGTGGATTACATCCTTCTGTGCCCCAAGAAAGTGCTTTATCAGCTCGTGAACGATCTGAACCTGGCAATGATTCTTCTCGCCGGGGCGATGCTTGCGTTTTGCCTTTTGTTTCTTGCCGTTTATCAACATCAGAACGACAAGTATTTGAGCAATATCCGCCGCATCCTCGAAGTTTCCAATGAAAATGCGCCGCAGGGCGGCGCGCTTCGCTTTCCGCAGGACGGATACGGCGACATCACGCGCCATATCCTGAAGCATACCGTCGACCGTATGGAGATGAAAGAGCTTCTGCAGAAGGAGCAGGCCAAACGCATGGAGATGGAGATGCTCGCGCTCCAGTCGCAGATTAACCCGCATTTTCTTCTGAACACGGTGGATTTTTTATACTGGAGCCAGGTGCGCGATTTTGGCGTTCATAGCGGACAGGTCGGGATGATGGAGAATCTGTGCAAGATATTGAAATATGCGCTCGACTCTTCACGCACAATTGTTCCGCTCAGCGACGAACTGAAAAATGCCGAGGCCTACATCGCCATCCAAAAGGCGCGTAAAAACCTGTGCCTGGATGTGCTTTATGACATACCGCAGGAGCTTGAACGCTCCGGCGTGATGAAGCTCATCCTTCAGCCGGTGCTTGAAAACTGTTTTCAGCACGGGCTGCGCAGAGGGGAGGAAACCCGCCTGCGCGTCGTCATCCGTGCGCGGCGGGAAGGGGAGCAGCTTGTCGTTTATGTCGCGGATGACGGATTGGGCATGGAATGTGCCGCGCGTGAAAAACTGAATGACGACCTGCGCAGCGGTCTGCTGAAAAGCGGGCATATCGGCATAGCCAACATCAACCGCCGCCTGCGCCTTTATTATGGCGAGGGCGCGGGCGTGACGCTGCGGGATAATCCGGGCGGCGGCCTTACCGTGATCCTGCGCATGCGTTATAACGACGCGCCGGAACCGGAGGACC
>CAKTWY010000030.1 GCA_934630445.1 uncultured Eubacteriales bacterium | reverse complement strand
CTTCGAGCATGCCCATGAGCGCGATGATGCGCTGGCCGGGGAAAAGCGCATCCAGATTTTCACACAGCGCTTCAACGCCGCTGGGGTTGTGCGCGCCGTCGATCAGCGTGAGCGGATGCCGGCAGATGGTCTCGAGCAGCCCGCCGAAACTGCACGCGGCGATGCCGCGCGCATATGCGTCCGCAGGACTTTTGATGCCGCGCCGCTCGAGCGCGCCGAGCGCCTCGAGCGCGGTGACGCAGTTGTAGATCTGATGGCGGCCGAGCAGCGACACATGCAGCGTCCTTGCGCGGTATGTGATGTCCGAGCCCGCTGGACCGCTTTCGTGAACGGTGAGAGCGGCGACGTCCGGTACGGTGAGCGTTGCGGCCATATCCGCGCGCGTCAGATCGATCACGGTGCGCACGTCGTCCGGAAGCAGGGGATAGCAGACGACCTCGCACCCGCGCTTGATGATGCCGCATTTCTCGTAGGCGATCTTTGTCAGAGAGCTGCCAAGCTGCGCCATGTGGTCGAAGGAAATAGAGGTGATGACGCACACCTCGGGAGAGGCAATTGCATTGGTTGCGTCAAAGCGGCCGCCGAGTCCGGTTTCAAGCACGACGATATCGCACTTTGCTTCGGTAAAATAGCACATCGCGGCGGCGAACACAAGCTCGAATTCGGTCGGATGCTCCTCGCCGCGCGCGTCGAGCGCCCGCACGGCCGCGGCCACCGTTGCGGTGTGGCGCGCCAGGTCTTCCGGCGCGATCATTTGTCCGCACAGCTGCATCCGCTCGCGAAAATCCTCCACAAAGGGGGAGATGAACAGCCCTGTCCGATAACCCGCTGCGCGCAGCACGCTTTCCATCATTGCGGCGGTGCTGCCTTTGCCGTTCGTACCGGCAATGTGGGCGAATTTCAGCGATTTTTCCGGATTGCCAAGCTCTTTGAGCAGTGAGCGCACGCGTGAGAGCGTCGGCTTCTTGCCGAAACGGGGCGTTTTTGCAAAGTAGGCGACAGCTTCTTCGTACGTCATTTCCGCAGCCCCGCGATGCTCTGGTCGAGGCTTTCGATCAGGGCCTTGAAACGGGCGATCTTATCGCGCTCATTCTGCACGACGTTCTCCGGCGCGCGGGCGACAAATTTTTCGTTTTTGAGTTTGGCCTCGGTGCGCTCCAGCTCGCTTTCCGCCTTTTCGCGCTCGCGCGTCAGGCGCTCAAGCTCTTTTTCAAGGTCGATCAGCTCCGCAAGCGGCAGGTAGAGCTGCGCGCCGTCGCATACGATCGAGACCATGGAAGCGGCGTCCTCAGGAACGGCGTCAATAAAGTCGACCTCCGATGCGTAAGCCAGCTTTTTCAGCGCCGCGAGGCCTGCTTCAAAAGCAGAGCGGTCAGCCGTTAAGATGAACAGCTTCGCCTTTTTGGACGGGGGAACGTTCATCTCGCTGCGGCGGTTGCGCACCGCGCGGATGACGGCCATCACGCGTTCCATCTGCGCTTCGCTTTCGGGGAAGGCGTACCTGTCGTCATAGCACGGCCAATCGGAGACCATGATCGATTCGCCCTCGTGCGGCAGCGCCTGCCAGATCGTTTCGGTGATGAAGGGCATGAACGGATGCAGGAGCTTCATCGTCTCGGACAGGACGTAGCAAAGAACGCTCTGCGCCGCGAGGTTGGACGCCGCGTTTTCCTTGTCCTGCAGGCGTGGCTTTACCAGCTCGATATACCAGTCGCAGAAGCAGTCCCAGATAAAGTCATAAAGCTTCTGCGCGGCGACGCCGAGCTCGTAGCGGTCGATGTTGTCGGTCACCTCGCGCACAAGCGTGTTGAACTTTGAAAGGATCCACTTGTCTTCGAGCGCCAACTCCTCCGGCAGCTTAACGCTGTCGAGGGTCAGGTTCATCTGGATAAAGCGCGACGCGTTCCAGATCTTATTGCAGAAGTTGCGGTTTGCCTCCACGCGCTCGATGGTAAAACGCATATCGTTGCCCGGGCTGTTTCCAGTGGCGAGGGTAAAGCGCAGCGCGTCCGCGCCGTACTGATCGATGATTTCGAGCGGATCGATGCCGTTGCCGAGCGACTTGGACATCTTGCGGCCCTGGCCGTCGCGCACAAGGCCGTGGATAAAGACGGTGCTGAACGGCTCGCGCTTCATGTGCTCCATACCGGAGAAGATCATGCGCGCGACCCAGAAAAAGATGATGTCATAACCTGTAACAAGCGTGTTTGTCGGGTAGAAGTAGTCCAGCTCCGGCGTCTGATCCGGCCAGCCAAGCGTGGAGAACGGCCAGAGCGCGGAGGAGAACCACGTGTCGAGCACGTCTTCCTCCTGACGGAGATTCTTCGAGCCGCACGCGGCGCACACCGTCACATCCTCGCGGCTGACGTTGACATGGCCGCAGTCCTCGCAGTACCAGGCGGGGATGCGGTGCCCCCACCAGAGCTGGCGGGAGATACACCAGTCGTGGACATTTTCCATCCAGTTGGTGTAGATCTTTGAAAAACGGTCGGGAACAAATTTGACCGTGCCGTCGCGCACGACGCGGATCGCCTCTTTCGCCAGCGGCTCCATTTTAACGAACCACTGCGCCGAGGTGATCGGCTCGACCGTGGTGCCGCAGCGGTAGCACGCGCCGACATTGTGCGAATAGTCCTCGATCTTGACGAGATAGCCTTCCTTATCCAGCCGCTCAACGATCTGCCGGCGTGCCTCGTAGCGGTCGAGACCGTTGAATTCGCCGCCGTTGATGATCTTTGCGTCGCCATCGAGGATGAGGATGTGCTCAAGACCGTGGCGCTCGGCCATGTCGAAGTCGTTCGGGTCGTGGCAGGGGGTCACCTTGACGCAGCCCGTGCCGAAGTCCATTTCAACGTATTCGTCCGCGAACACAGGGATCTTGCGCCCGACGAGCGGGAGAATGACGTTCTTGCCGACGATCTTCTGATAGCGCTTGTCGTTCGGGTTGACGGCCACGCCCGTGTCGCCGAGCATCGTCTCCGGCCGCGTGGTGGCGATGACGATGTACTCCTCGCTCCCCTCAATGGGATATTTGATGTGCCAGAGATGGCCCGCCTGCTCGGAGTATTCGACCTCGGCGTCGGACAGGGCCGTGGTGCAGTGCGGGCACCAGTTGATGATGCGGCTGCCGCGGTAGATGAGCCCCTTGTTATAGAGATTCACAAACACCTCGCGCACCGCGCGCGAACAGCCCTCATCCATCGTGAAGCGTTCGCGGTCCCAGTCGCAGGAGGAGCCGAGCTTTTTCAGCTGCTTGATGATGCGCCCGCCGTACTGGTTTTTCCACGCCCACACGCGCTCAAGAAATTTTTCCCGCCCGAGGTCGTAGCGGGTGATACCCTCGTTCTTGCGCAGATTTTCCTCGACCTTGATCTGTGTGGCGATGCCAGCGTGGTCCGTGCCCGGCAGCCAGAGCGCGCTGTAGCCCTGCATGCGCTTGGTGCGGATGAGAATGTCCTGCAGCGTTTCGTCAAAGGCGTGCCCCATGTGAAGCTGGCCGGTGACGTTCGGCGGGGGGATCACGATCGAGAACGGCTTTTTCGTTTCGTCGACCTCTGCGTGGAAGAACTTTTTTTCCTCCCAAAAGGCATATAGCTTGTCTTCGAACTCGTGCGGGTCGTAGACCTTCGGAAGTTCTTTTGTCATACCTGTCATTCCTTTCTGAAACGGTGGGAACAGGCGCGGCGCCTGTAAAATCAAAAAATCCCCGTCCTGAAATAGGACGAGGATTTTCTCGCGGTACCACCTAAATTCGCATTTTGAAAATGCGCGCTTATCTGCCCTTAACGCGGGCCGGACGGCGGGCTTCACGCTTTCATACTTTCATACGCAAGCGTTTGGACCTGCAGCTCATGGGCGACCTTCGCGCACACCGAACAGAAGCTTTCACCGTTAAAATGCTCCCTCTCTGCGGATGCGGGGTGACGCTACTCCTCCCACTCATAGCCATACATATCAAATTGTAATTTAGTATACCCATATTCTGCACTTTTGTCAACAGATCGGCGCAAAAATATGCGCTATCCGCCGATCGCGTCCTGCAGATGTACGATGCCGACCGCGTCGTCGACCGGGATGGAGAAGGACAAGCCGCGCCCCTCGGTCGAAAGGCCCGCTTCGCGGCAGATCGCGCGCATGACGTCCTGCTTCTTTTCGCGCTCGATCAGAATGAGCACAAGCTCTTTTTCCGGCTGGATTGACACGCCGAAAAAGCGCTCCGCTTCGTGGATCCCGGGTCCGCGCGCATGCATGATCGTGCCGCCCGTGGCGCCGGCCGATTTTGCCGCGTGCATGACGTCGTCGGTAAAGCCGCGGTTGACGACTGTGATGATCAGATCGAATTTGCGCTGCGCATCCATTTACTTTCCCTCCTTTTGCTCTGACGTGCCGAACAGGTATTTGAGCGTGCGCTCTCCGCCCACGCTGCCGATCGGCACGGAAAAAGCGATTCCCCGGCCGATTTTCGCAAGGTCAAACTCCGCGGAAATTACGGCGAGCAGCTCTTTCGCCCTTTCGGCGGAGACGGCGGACAACAGAATATCTTTTTCCGTGGAGCCGAGGCCAAGATAGTCGAGAAGATCGGAATTGGCCGTGCCCTTGCCCAGCAGGATCATGTTATAAAGCACGCCGCGCGCGCGCAAAAGGGCCGCGACTGCCTCGCCGCTGCCGCGGCCGACAATTGTGACAATCAGGCTCAGCTTGGATAAAGCTGCTGGATTGACTTCCATAGCATACTCCTTTATTCGATAACATGCGGCTTTACAGCTCGATGATCTGGGCGTCGTCGTCAGCAGAACCGGCCTGCTCGGACGGCGCAGCCCGTTTTGTTTTCAGCTTATAGTATAACCCAAGAAGCTGTATGGTGACAAGAGGGGTCATTGCGACCATTGCGACAATGCCGAAGGCATCCGTCAGGATATTCCCCCCAAGGCTTTCGCACGCGCCCATCGCGAGCGGCAGGAGAAACGTCGCGGTCATGGGGCCGGACGCGACGCCGCCGGAGTCAAACGCAATGGCGGTGAAGATGCGCGGCACAAAAAAGGTAAGGCCCAGCGCAATGACATAACCGGGAAGAATAAAATACCAGATGGACAGGCGCGTTATGACACGGATCATCGCCAGGCCGATCGACAGCGCAACGCCGAGCGACAGTGAGAGGAGCATCGAGCGGCGCGAGATCGCCCCGTCAGAAATTTCTTCGACCTGCTTATTCAGCACGTGCACCGCCGGCTCCGCCGCAACGACGAGAAAGCCCATGACCATACCGATGGGAATGATGATCCAGTTGTCTTCCCGCGCGGCAATATGGCTCCCAATGTAGGTGCCGGCCGGCATGAAGCCGATGTTCACACCTGTCAGGAAAAGGACGAGCCCGGCGTAGGTATAGGCAACGCCTACCCCGGTTTTGATCAGCTGCGTTCTCGGCAGCCTGAGAAAGAGCACCTGAAACAGAATAAAAAACAGGATAATCGGCGATAGCGCGATGAGCACCTCTTTTGCGTAATGCGGGAATCCTTCGGCAAACAGTGCGCCGATATCGGCCATGCTGAGCGCCTCGGCGGTCTTCTCCGCCCCGTAACCGGAAAAGGATGCGTCGTAAAACATTCCGAGCACCAATACGGCGAGAATAGGCCCTGCTGAACACAGCGCAACAAGACCGAAGCTGTCTTCGTAGGACGATTTGCCGCTGCGCACCGCAGCTACGCCGATGCCGAGCGCAAGAATAAAGGGCACGGTAATGGGCCCGGTTGTCACGCCGCCCGAATCGAAGGCGACGGCGAGATAATCAGGGGAGGTGAAGGTTGCGAGGATAAAGATAAAAATGTACAGGCAGATGAGAATGACGGAAAGGCTTTTTTGAAAAATGATGCGAAGAAGCGCCGCGACGAGAAAAATGCCGACGCCGAACGCAACGGCGAGGATGAGGACCATGTCCGGTACGGACGGCACCTGGTTTGCCAGTACCTGCAGGTCCGGTTCAGCGATGGTGATGAGCATGCCCATCACAAAGCAGATACCGACGACGAGCCACAGCTTTCGCGATTCGGTCAGCTTTGCACCGATGCGCTCGCCCATCGGCATCATGGCAAGGTCTGCGCCGAGCGTGAAAAGGCCCATGCCGAAAATCAGCAGAACGGTACCGAAGCAGAACAGGATCAGCGTGTATTTTGGCAGCGGTGCAAGCGTAAAATGCAGCAGCAGTACCAGGAGCGCAATCGGCAGGACGGAAGACAAAGACTCCCGTATTTTGACAGCGAGGTTTTTGTTCACGAAACTCCCCCTTCTTAACACAATCTTTATATCTAATAAATAGTATAACAATAAAACAAAATCATGTCAAAAGAAAGGTGGAGGGTTATGAAAAATTCATAGATTGGTCATATTTTTATTGCTTCGCAAAAAACAACTGATTTCATTCGCGCGCGCGTCTCGCCCCTTCGGGCAACCGCCGCGCATGCGTATAAAAAATAGCCGCAGGTCGTTTTTTTTATTTTAATAAACCATGTTTGAAAAAGTGGTTGAAATCCGGATGTTTTTTTTGTATAATACAAATACTTGCCGGTGTGATGGAATTGGCAGACGTGCCGGACTCAAAATCCGGTGGTAGCGATACCGTACCGGTTCGACCCCGGTCACCGGCACCATGCCGGAGCAAGCGAAATGCTTGCTCCGGCATTTTTCAAAAAGTCGGAACTGTACGCTTTCCTGGGCCAAATTGTTTTGGCTTCGGTGCGAATCGAAAATTGGCATCTGAAATGCTGGGATACGACTGAAAGAGACGACAATTTTCGAGGGAAGATTGCCGTCTCTTCTTTTTACAATATTTTTTACCTGCGGCCTTTACGTAAGACAGAGGCGCTGCGGGGAGCGTGAAAGATTGGGGGATTTTTTTATGCGGCTGAAATTGATCGCATGTAAAGCAATGGCAAGAGAGCTGTGCTATTTATCATCGCTGTCAGAACATAATATTGATATTACATTTGTAAGACAAGGGTATCACAACGCGCCGGATGTGCTGCGAAGAACGATACAGGCTGAAATCGATGCCGTGGAGTCCGGAAAAGACCCGCACACAAATGAGCTGGGCGGGAATGGAGATGTGATCTCGCCGTTTTCTTCGGAGGATTTTGATGCCATCCTGATTGGCTACGGCCTGTGCTCCAATGGTATTGTAGGGCTTCACAGCAAAAAACATCCGCTGGTGATCCCAAGAGGACATGATTGCATCACCTTTTTCCTGGGGTCGAAAGAGCGGTATCAGGAATGGTTCAATGCGCTGCCTGGATGCTTCTGGTACACGGCCAGCTGGATCGAAAACGCCGATATGCCCTGTGAAAGATCTTATAACAGACAAATCGAGTATTATCGGGAAAAAGGATATGACGAGGAAGACCTGGCGTTTTTTCTGGAGGATATGAACGGCTGGACAAAACACTACAAAAACGCGGCCTATATTAAAATGCCGTTTTTTGACAAGGCAGAGCTGCAGGATTTTACCAAGGAAGCGGCAGCGTTTTATCATTGGAATTACACGCAGCTGGATGGCGATGTGTCTCTGCTGAAAAAGTTTCTGGATGGGAAATGGGATCAGGAGGACTTTTTGGTGGCGCCGCCGGGATATCAGGTGATTGCGTCCAATGACGCCGGGATCATCGCGTGTGTAGAAGCGATCTCCGGTTGAGGGGGCGGGCGATACGCGTGCGGCGCCGGAGCAGCGGAGCGGTGCTTCCGATAAACAGAAAAATGTGGTACAATATCCGCAGAGAGGCTATTGTACTGCGCGCATATCGCCTCTCCGAGGCGATGCGATTAATTTTATGGCGTGCCGTCACAGACGGCACATGCCAATTATACCATAAAGCGTGAAACGCTTTATGGTATAATATCCGCCTGGCGGATCTTTTATCTGCGATTTGATTGTCCGTTCGCTCCCTCGCTGTGCAGGCGCCCTGAAAGGGAACGCCTTGTACCGGAACAGCAGACGGGATGCTGCGCCTGTGGGATTGTCTTTGTGCAATGGCGGTAAGCGTGGCGGAACGAAATCTGTACATAAAGGAGTAAGGCACATGCGCTTATTGTGGAGACTGAGCCGTGAGGCCGTGCGCTACAAAAATTTGTACGCAGTGGCCATTCTGGCGACCCTGGCGCTGACGGGAGTCAACCTTGCAGTGCCGCGCGCATTGTCCGCGATGACCGGCCTGGTAGAACGCGGCATAGATGAGCGGGGCCTTGCAGCTGTCGGATGGCTGACGGCGGGGCTTATCCTGCTGTATCTGCTGCGCGTGGCTTTTCGCTTTATGAGCAATTACCTGGCGCATCAGGCGGCGTGGTATCTGGTAGGCGATCTGCGGACCAAAACCTATGATAAGCTCGAACGGCTGCACCTGGGGTATTTTCATGACAAGCAGACGGGCGATTTGATGAGCAGGGTGATCAATGACACCCGGGATTTTGAGCTGCTCTATGCACATATTATTCCGGAGCTGATCACCAATGCCGTCACCTTTCTGGGCGTGCTGGCAGTGCTTGTGTCCATCAACTGGAAGCTTGCGCTGATCACCTGCTGCCCAATTCCGCTGATCATGCTTTCGGGCGTTATATTTGTCAAAAAAGTCCAGCCCTATTTCCGCGCTTCGCAGAAGAAGATGGGGGAACTCAACGGAAAGCTTCAGGACAACCTTTCCGGCGTTCATGAAATTCAGTCCTTCGGACGCGAGAGCTATGAGACGCAGCGTGTGGACGAGAAAAACTTTGATCATGTGAAGGCCATGCTGCACGCACTGAAGATCAGCGCTGTTTTTCATCCGTCGGTAGAGTTTGTCGCTTCGCTCGGAACGGTCCTGGTGGTGGGCTGCGGCGGCATCCTGGCATACCATGGCGGCCTTTCTGTAGAAGATATTGTGGCGTTTATGCTGTATTTGAATCTTTTTTATACGCCGATCTCCGGACTGGCGAATCTGCTGGAAAATATGCAGCAGTCCATGGCGGGGGCCGAACGTGTACTTGCCATACTGGACGCGCCTTCGGAGATTCAGAATAAAAAAGGCGCATCGGACCTGGGCAAGGCAAGCGGCAGAATTACCTTCGAGCATGTGAGCTTCGCCTATGAGGAAGGGAGTTCTGTGCTGCAGGATATCTCGTTTGACTGCGCGCCGGGGATGATGGTGGCGCTTGTAGGGCCTACCGGCGTGGGCAAGACCACGATCACGCAGCTGATCTCCCGCTTTTATGAGCCGACGGGCGGGCGGATCCTGGTGGACGGACAGGATATTCAAAATGTGACAATCGAGAGCCTGCGGCGGAATATTGCCCCTGTACTGCAGGACACGTTCCTCTTCAACGGCACCATTGAAGAGAATATCGGCTATGCAAAGCCGGACGCTACGCATGAAGAGGTTGTGGATGCCGCCAGGGCGGCAAATATTCATGATGATATCATGGCCATGGCGCAGGGGTATGACACCCGGGTGGGGGAACGCGGCCTGCGCCTTTCCGGCGGGCAGAAGCAGCGCATCGCGATCGCCCGCGCGATCCTGCGCAAATCGCCCATCATCATTTTGGACGAGGCGACCGCTTCCGTCGATGTCCAGACAGAGCAGCAGATTCAAAAGGCAAGTGCCGGCATCGCCGGGCAGCGCACCATTCTGGCTATTGCGCACAGGCTCAGCACTGTGCGCAGTGCTGATATGATTCTGGTGATTCAGGACGGCCGCATTGCCGAATCCGGTACGCACGAGAGCCTGATGGCGGAAAATGGTATTTATGCGGGCATGAACCGCATCCAGTCCGCTGAGGATGCTGTGCAGTAGAGGTGATGTTTGCGCGGATATGGCGGTGTGCACGTTAAGGAGATGCCCGTTTCAAGGAATGGCAGGATGCCCCACACAGAACACCAGACAGGAGAATGGCTTATGCAGATCTTAAAACGCCTGTATCGGGGCATTACTGTTGCAGTTGCAGATGAACTGCGTCCGACGCTTGAATGGGAATTGTTTCGCTCTTCCCAGCGTATGGCAAAAATCATATACATTATCATCCTGACATCACAGACGATCATGATGCTGTCCATGGCCGTTCGGAAGGGTGGGCCGTTCGCCTCAATGCGCAGAAGCGGGTATTTCCTGCTTTATCTGTGCCTTTTTCTGCTTACAGTGTGCTACATGCTGCTCGATATTTGGGTGCGGCGAGACGAGCAAAGGCGATATCGTTCCTTTATGCGCGCGCAGGCCCTCTATGCGGCGGTACTGTGCATCTGGGGGTGCGGGATTACGCTGTTGGATCAGCTGGGCGGGAACGGACTGACGGTGTTCATCTATGTGACGCTGATGGCGGCAATTTTAATTACGCTCAGACCATGGCAGAGCATACTGATATTCGGCGGGGAACTGATCCTTCTCAATTGCCTGCTGCCATATTTTCCGCAGCCGGCCGGAGGGGATCAGACGTTTAACAATTTTATAAACAGCTTTTTTATCACGACGCTTGCAGTCGTTATTGCTTCGGTGTTCTATAACAACCGCGTTACCGCCTGTCAGGATGCGATCGTGATCGAGCGCCAATACAGCGAGATTAAAAAAATGAATGAGGAACTGCGCGGTCAAATCATGGCGGATAGCCTCACAGGGCTGCATAACCGGATTTATCTCAATGAAACGATTGTGGATCGTCTGCAGGTCGCGCGTGCGCTTGGGCAAAGTGTTGCCTGTCTGATGGTGGACATCGACTTTTTCAAATCCTTCAATGATCGATACGGTCACCAGGCGGGCGATGCCTGTCTGAAAGGCGTGGCCGAAGTGCTGCTCGAGCATTGCGCGGGAGAAGGCGAAGAAGCTGTGCGCTATGGTGGAGAGGAGTTCGCAGTTTTCCTCTTTGGCTGCAGCACTGCTGCCGCGATGGAAAAAGCACAGGCCTTTTGCCGCAGTGTAAAGGCACAGCAATATACACGAGATGATGTGCCGGCGGGATGCGTCACGGTGAGCGTGGGCGTGTGTGCACGCAAAACGCGGGCCGATGAGAACATCGACAGCCTGATCCGCGATGCAGACCGGGCGCTTTATGAGGCAAAGGACGCGGGCCGCGACTGCGTGCGCCTTTTTGACGCGGACGGGCAGGGATACGGGCGCGCCTGAGTATCCCGCGCGCAGAACAAAGATGGAAAATTTTGAAAAGCCGCCGCGAATACGGTGAAAACCGTCGACGGCGGCGCATTTTTGTGGTAAAATAAATCTAAAAATGAACGCAAGCGTTCATTTTGTACGCGGGAGCAGGCTGCCGCCGATTGCGGCGGCTCAAAGTATGCGGCCGGGAAGTGAATCCCCGGTCGCATGATGGATTCAGTGCCCGCGGGCACAGGATTTTTGTGGTATAATAATCTCAAAATGAACGCAAGCGTTCATTTTGTACGCGGGAGCAGGCTGCCGCCGATTGCGGCGGCTCAAAGTATGCGACCGGGAAGTGAATTCCCAGTCGCATATGGATTCAGTGCCTGCGGGCACAGGATTTTTGTGGTAAAATAACCGCTCTGCGGTTATTTTACCATGCGCATGTCGCCTCACCGAGGCGACGCGCTGAAATTTTACGGCGTGCCGTCACAGACGGCACATGCCAATGATACCTGCGATTTTAATGTCCTTTCGCTCCCCGCTGTGCGGGAACCGCCAACGGTTGAGAGCGGCGGCGCTGCTTGCAGAAAGGGAGGCATGTGCGTTGCAGCAGGAATCTTTTTTTGCATCCCGGGCGGCGGCAGATCCACTGGCGAGCCGTGTACGGCCGCGCTCACTGGAGGAATTTGTCGGACAAAGACATCTCCTTGCCGAGGGCAAGGTACTCCGGTATCTGATCGACCACGATCAGGTGTCGTCCATGATCTTTTGGGGTCCGCCCGGCGTCGGCAAGACGACGCTCGCGCGTATCATTGCGCAGAAAACGAAGGCGGATTTTATCGATTTCAGCGCGGTGACGAGCGGCATCAAGGAGATCAAGGAAGTGATGGCGCGCGCGGAGACCGGCCGCCTTCTCGGGGAAAAGACGATCCTTTTTGTCGATGAGATCCATCGCTTCAACAAAGCGCAGCAGGATGCCTTTCTGCCGTATGTCGAGAAGGGGAGCATCGTGCTCATCGGCGCGACGACGGAGAACCCTTCGTTTGAAATAAACGCCGCGCTCCTCTCGCGCTGCAAGGTTTTTGTTCTCCAGGCGCTTTCCGCAGACGACCTGATTGAGCTGCTGAAAAATGCGCTGCGTGACGAGCGCGGCTTCGGCGAGCAGACAGTGCAGATTGAGGAAGACATGCTGCGCATGATCGCGGTTTTTGCCAATGGCGACGCGCGCACCGCGCTGGGAACGCTCGAAATGGTTGTCCTGAACGGAGAAAAGGACGGCGGCGTCACAACCGTGACGCGGGATATCCTTGAACAATGCATTTCAAAAAAATCGCTGCTTTACGATAAAAACGGCGAAGAGCATTACAACATCATTTCAGCGCTGCACAAGTCCATGCGCAACAGCGACGTTGACGCGGCGATCTATTGGCTGGCGCGCATGCTCGAGGCGGGGGAGGACCCGCTCTATGTCGCAAGGCGGCTGATCCGCTTTGCGAGCGAGGATGTGGGCATGGCTGACAGCCGTGCGCTCGAGGTCGCGGTGCTTGCCTATCAGGCGTGTCATTTTATCGGCATGCCGGAGTGCAATGTCACGCTGACGCATGCCGTGACATACCTCGCCCTCGCGCCAAAGTCGAACGCGCTGTACCGCGCGTACGAGGCGGCAAAGCGCGACGCGCAGGAGATGCTCGCCGAGCCGGTGCCCCTGCAGATCCGCAACGCGCCGACCGCACTGATGAAAGACCTGCATTACGGCGAAGGTTATGTATACGCGCATGACACGGAGGAAAAGCTGAGCGCGATGCAGTGCCTGCCGGACGCGCTGCTGGACAGGCGGTATTACATCCCGACCACCCAGGGGAGCGAGGCGCGGGCGAAGGAGCGGCTGGAGCGCATCGCTGCATGGAAGCGGGAGCACAGAGAAAAAGCGTGATTTCATTTCTTATATTTATATAGATCAATGGGGGTAACAGAATGCTTTCAGACATCGAAATCGCACAGCAGTGCAGCATGGAGCCGATTGAGACGGTCGCGGCCGCGCTCGGGATCGAAAAGGACGAGCTTGAGCTTTACGGCAAGTATAAAGCGAAGCTTTCCGACGCGCTTTGGGAGAGGGTCAAAGACAGGCCGGACGGCAAGCTGATCCTCGTAACGGCCGTGAACCCGACGCCTGCCGGCGAGGGGAAGACAACGGTCACTGTCGGCCTGGGCGAAGCGATGCCGAAAATCGGCAAAAAGGCGGTCATTGCGCTGCGCGAGCCGTCGCTCGGGCCGGTATTCGGCATCAAGGGCGGCGCTGCGGGCGGCGGATATGCCCAGGTCGTTCCCATGGAGGATATCAACCTTCATTTTACGGGCGATATCCACGCGGTGACGACGGCCAATAATCTTCTGTGCGCGCTGGCGGATAACCACATCCAGCAGGGGAACGCCCTCGGGCTCGACCCGCGGCGCATCGTCGTGCGCCGCGCGATGGATATGAACGACCGCGCGCTGCGCGATATCGTAGTCGGTCTCGGCGGGCGGCTGAACGGCATGCCGCGCGAGGACGGCTTCAACATCTCCGTCGCGAGCGAAGTGATGGCGGCGCTGTGCCTGGCGCACGATCTTGCGGATCTGAAGGAGCGCTTTGGCAGCATTCTTGTCGGCTGGAAATATGACAACACCCCCGTCTACGCACGCGACCTGAACGCCGCGGGCGCGATGGCCGCCCTGATGAAGGACGCGATCAAGCCCAATCTGGTGCAGACGCTGGAAAACACGCCCTGCATCATGCACGGCGGCCCCTTCGCGAACATCGCGCACGGGTGCAACTCTGTGCGGGCGACGCGCTTTGCCTTAAAGCTTGCGGATTATGTGATCACCGAGGCGGGCTTCGGTGCGGACCTCGGCGCGGAAAAGTTTTTTGACATCAAGTGCCGCAAGGCCGGGCTTGCGCCCTCTGCGGTCGTGCTTGTGGCGACGATCAAGGCGCTGAAATATAACGGCGGCGTGCCGAAGGCGGAAGTGGCGAAAGAAAACCTCGACGCGCTTGAAAAGGGCTCGGTCAATCTCGCCGCGCATATTGAAAACCTGCAGAAGTTCGGCGTGCCGGTCGTCGTCGCGCTCAACGCCTTTGCAAGCGATACAGAGCGGGAGCGGGCGTATGTCGCAGATCTCTGCGAGCGCCTCGGCGCGCAGTACGCGCCGGCGGAGGTGTTCGCGCGCGGCGGCGCGGGCGGCGCCGAACTGGCGGAGAAAGTCGTGCGCGCGTGCGAGACGCCTGCGTCCTTCCATACGCTTTATCCGGATGAAATGCCGCTGCGCGAGAAGATCCGCACGATTGCGACTGAGATTTACGGCGCGGATGACGTGACGGTCGACGCTTCTGCCGCGAAGGAGCTGGATCATTTTGAGGCGCTCGGCTACGGAACGCTCCCGGTCTGCATCGCCAAGACGCAGTATTCGATGTCGGACGATCCGGCGCTTCTCGGCAGGCCGCGCGGCTTCAAGGTCAATGTGCGCGAGGTGCGCCTTTCCTCCGGTGCGGGCTTTGTTGTGGCGCTCACCGGTGCGATCATGACGATGCCGGGCCTTCCAAAGGTACCGGCGGCGGAGCGCATCGATATCGACGCGCAGGGAAAGATCACGGGGCTTTTCTGATATGAAATTTACCACATATTCACCGGAGGAGACCGAAGCGCTCGGCCAGCGGCTCGGCGCGCGGGTGTCCGGCGGCGTCGTGGCGCTTTTCGGCGGTCTCGGCGCGGGAAAAACGGCATTTGTGCGCGGCTTTGCGCGCGGCGCGGGCTACAGCGGAAGGGTAACGAGCCCGACGTTCGCGATCGTCAACGAGTACCGGGGCGGACGGCTGCCGGTGTTTCATTTCGATATGTACCGCCTCGCCTCCTCTGACGAGCTGTATGACATCGGGTGGGAGGATTATCTTGCCGAGAATGGCGTGTGCGTCACGGAGTGGAGCGAAAATATTCAGGACGCCATTCCGGCGGAAGCTGTGCGTGTCACGATCGAGCCGCGTTCGGACTCAGTGCGTGAGATCACGGTGGAAGGGATTGCAGTATGAAGATTTTAGCGCTGGAGAGTTCGGCGCGTGCGGCCTCCGCCGCCCTTTGGGAGGACGGAGCCCTGTGCGCGGAATTCTTTCAAAACATGGGCTATATGCACAGCCGCACTCTGATGCCGCTTGCGGAGCATCTGCTTGCGTCGTGCGGCGTCGCGCCGGAAGCGGTCGATGTATACGCTGTGGCGGCGGGGCCCGGTTCCTTTACCGGCATCCGCATCGGCATCGCGGCGGTCAAGGGCATGGCGTGGGCGCTGGATAAACCGTGCGCCGGAGTGTCGTCGCTTCTGGCGATGGCATATGGGCACCTGCATGCGGACAAGGTGGTCTGCGCCGTGATGGACGCGCGGGCGGGCGGCGTATATAACGCGCTGTTCGACACCTCGTCGGGCGAGCCTGTGCGTCTGTGCGCGGACAGGGCCACAACGATCGACGCGCTGGGCCGCGAAATAATTTTATCGAAAAAAAGCTGTCTCCTGGTTGGAGACGGGGCGAAAGTATGCTATAATACTTTATTAGATATGGGCGCGGATGTGGCGCTGGCGGAGGAAGATGTGCTCGTGCAGCGCGCGGGCAGCGTCTGCCGCGCGGCGGCGCGCCTTGCGGCGGACGGGCAGCTTGTAAAAGCGGACGCGCTCAGGCCGAACTATCTGCGCCTGCCGCAGGCGGAGCGCGAGAGATTAAAAAAGTTAGGAGAAGTTTGACATGACGTATGCAATCGGGTCCGATCACGCGGGCTTTGCGCTAAAGGAAGCGCTGAAGGAATACCTGACAAAAAAGGGGTATGAGCTTGTCGATTACGGCACGCATTCTTCCGCGTCGTGCAATTATCCCGAAATCGCGGAGAAGGTGGCCAACGCCATCGTCGAGGGCAAGCATCCGCGCGGGATCCTTATCTGCGGCACCGGCATCGGCATTTCGATCGCGGCAAATAAAGTGAACGGCATCCGCGCGGCGGCGGTGTCCGATTATTTCGGCGCAAAGTACTGCCGCGTGCATAATGATGCGAATATCCTCTGCCTGGGCGAGCGCATTACCGGGCCGGGCGCAGCCTGTGAGATGGCGGAGCTTTTCCTCACGACGGAGTTTGAGGGCGGTCGCCATCAGACCCGCGTGGACATGATCCACGATATTGAGACGAGAAACTGAACAATTTAAAGAGATAAAGGAGTGTTCGGCATGAAAAAGGTCCATATTCTGGATCATCCGCTGATTCAGCACAAGCTTTCCATCATTCGTGACAAAACGACCGGCGTCAAGGAGTTCCGCGAGGTTGTCAATGAGATCGCGATGCTCATGTGTTACGAGGCGACGCGCGACCTTCCGCTCAAGGAAGTGGAGATCGAGACGCCCGTAGCCATTGCAAAAACGCATGTTATTTCGGGCAAAAAGCTGGCGATCGTTCCCATCCTGCGCGCAGGCCTGGGTATGGT
>CAKTWY010000029.1 GCA_934630445.1 uncultured Eubacteriales bacterium | reverse complement strand
GGGTATGGAAGCATCTACAACGCCGGCTCTATCGAAGAGGTATCAAACTTCCTCAAGCAGCAGCTGCTGGAGATCTGCAGTGAGACGCAGACCGCCAACGAGATCAGCAACCGCATGGTCGTGCAGACGCTTGACTTTATCAGCAAGCACTACCATGAAAACGTCAAGCTCCTCGAGATCGCGGATGCCGTGCATGTAAACGGCAGCTATTTAAGCCGGCTTTTCCGCAAAGTCACGGGCGAGACGATCACCGACGCGCTCACGCGCATGCGCATCAGCAGGGCGCGTCAGCTTCTGCTGAGCACGGATATGAAGTTCTATGAAATTGCCGCGGCGGTGGGGATCGAGGACGCGGCGTATTTCTCGATTCTCTTTAAAAAGCATACGGGCTACAACCCGCGGCAGTATAAGCTCCTGCACGGCGGACAGAGCGAGAAAAACAAACCGGCGGGCGGCAATGCCTGATAAACTCCTTGCGCCGCAGCGCACATAAAATAAACAAAAAGTCATGACATGTGCCTGACTTTTTGGACCCTAACATAGCGCATTCTTGCGCTATTTTGCAGCTTTAGACTCAAACGCAAGCGTGGTTGCGTTTGAAGGCTGTCGAAAAATATAGTTTTTCGACAGCCTCAAGGGAGGATGCGCATGCGCATCCTCCCTTTTCTGTATCATAAAAAACAATCTGCGCGCGTACCCCGCCCCTGCGGGCAGGCGCCGCATGTACGTATAAAACCATAAAAACAGCCTGCGGCTGTGTTCTACTTGTTCGGCGGCAGCGACACATAGCTCTGATCCACCGTGATCACCGCATGCAGATGCCCGGGGTCAAGCGCCTCGATCAGCCTGCAGAGCGTGTCGCGCACCTGGTGCTCCTTCATCGGAAAGTCTGCCGGCACCACCACGTCAAAAACAAGGTTTTTCGCCGTTTCCCCCGTCACCACGCGGAAGTCATGGATCGTCAGGCGCTCGTCGAGTGCGCTGACGATGATGCGCACGCGTTCGCGCAGGTCGTTTGTCACCTTGTCATCCATCACCAGCGGGTCAAGGTGGATCACCAGCCGGATGTTGTAATTGTCAAGAAAATCGCGCTCGATCCGGTCCAGCTCGTCGTGACAGGCGAGCATACTGCGGCTTGCGTTCATCTCCGCGTGCACGCTGGCAAAGTAGCAGCCCGGCCCGTAGCTGTGCACAAGCAGGTCGTGGATGCCCAGGATCCCTTCGTAGGAGAGAATTTTGCGCTCGATGCTGTGGACAAGTTCGTCGTCCGGCGCCTGACCGAGCAGGGGGTCGAGCGTCTCCTTTACAAGCTTGATGCCGGAGATGAGGATGAACACCGCCACGGCCAGGCCCATCCAGCCGTCGAGATCGAAGGAGAGATAGTGCGACAGGATCATTGCCAGAAGGACCGCGGAGGTCGACAGAACGTCGTTCCTGCTGTCGGCGGCGGTCGCTTCAAGTGCGGTCGAGCGGATCTCGCGGCCGAGGGTGCGGTTGAAGAACATCATCCAGAGCTTCACACCGATGGAGGCGGCGAGCACCAGCGCGCCCGCCGGGAGGAAAACCGTCTGCGTCGGATGGATGATCTTGTCAAACGAGCTGCGCCCGATGTCGATGCCGATGAAGAGGATCAAAAACGACACGATCAGCCCCGAGATGTATTCCATCCGCGCATGGCCGAAGGGGTGGTCGCGGTCCGCGGGCTTTCCCGACATGCGGAAGCCGACGAGCGTGATGATGGACGACCCTGCGTCAGAGAGATTGTTTACCGCGTCTGCAGTGATGGAGATGCTTGACGTGAGCGCGCCGACGATGAGCTTTAAGATGCACAGGACGGCGTTGGCCGCGATGCCTACCGCGCCGGCGAGCTTGCCGCAGGCTTCGCGCCCTTCGGTCGTGGTCAGGTCATGGCCGGACAAAAATAATTTCATAAGAAGTTTGGTCATTGAAAAAAGACTCCCTCTGCTTTGCTCATCGCTTGCGCGCGGCAGATGTGCATCTGCCGACCGGCGGCCGTATGGGAACGGCGCTGCCTGAAACGCGCTCAAAATATACTATCATACTATATCACACAGTGAACGAATATGCAATCAATACTGCATCAAAATGCATATATGGCCGCAGTTAAGGGCTTTTTTTGACAAATTTGGTGTGGTACATGATAAAACCTGCGCGTTGTGCCCGTCGTGCGGACAAATTTGGAAAAAGCGCCTGTGCATTTGTTCCGGGTACGGCAGTGTGCCGCTCTGCCCGGGGCAGAGCGCTTCCGCCCGTCCAGCGTCTGTCTGGAACGCATTCCTGCGCTTTTTTTGCGGTTTGTAAACATAAAGCCATATATGTTCAACATGTATTCTTGCCAAAGAGCGTGTTTGCGTGTATTCTAATAACAGAAAAGCCGTAGACCGGGCGAAAAACAGGCGCAGCGGCATGTTTTTGCGCCGTATTGTGGGCGGTTGGAGGGAATGGGTATGACAACGATTATCGCGCATGCGGGGTGTGAGGGCACACCGCCAAACTCTCTGAGCTATATCCGCACGGCGATCGCCGCCGGCGTGGACGCGGTCGAGTTCGATCTGCGCCTGGGCGGGGAGCGCGTGCTGCTCTCGCACGATCCGCTCAAGCGGGAAAAGCTTGCGGACTACCTGACGCTGGAGGATGCGGCTGCGCTTGCGCGCGACGCGGGCGTGGGGCTGAACTGCGATTTGAAGGAGCCGGAGGTTTTCGCCCCTGCGCTTCAAACGCTCCGTCGTATGGGCATGGAGCGGTGCACGGTTTTTACCGGCAGCTATCCGTCGCTCGGCACATTTGTGGACGGTGTGCACGGCTATTATATCAATACCGATCACACCGGCCTTGTCGCCGCGGCAGGCTCTGTCACTCCTGAGCAGGCGCGCGCGCTTGGAGAGCTTTTCTATGCGCGCCGCGATCCGGCGCTTCTCGGTCTCAATATCGACTATCTGACGCTTACAGAAGAGAGTATGGCCGTTTTCCGCGCAATGCATGTGCCGCTTTGCTGCTGGACGGTCGATGACGAGGAACAGATTGAATATCTGTTGGAACAGCGGGTCGCCTGTATCACGACCAATCTTGCCGCCGCGGCTGTTCGGCGCCGTGGCAGCGGCCGGTATTTTTAGTGCGTTCGCCGCACTTTTGGTTTTGTAATGCTGCTCTTCTCTTCACTGTATATGCCGCATCGGGCGGACAGGAACTCTTTCCTGTCCGCCCGATGTGCTTTTTTACGGATCTTTCAAATGTGGCTGGGTTATAGTTTGACAAAAAGTGTATTAAAACAGCGGTAATTGTCGGAAACAGCGGATATAATCTGCAAAAAAGTCATAAATACAGAATAAAAGGACGGCGGCACATTGCCTTTTTGCATTGAACATGCTTTAGTTGATATATACAGAATTAAAGTGAGATAACAAAAATAATTTATCTACTTTATCTTGCGGTTCTGTAACTATATGAAAAGGAGCTGTCTGTATGAAAAAAGCGATCACTGCAGTCATCCTCTG
The DNA here is from genome assembly GCA_934630445.1 of uncultured Eubacteriales bacterium. GTDB lineage: Bacteria > Bacillota > Clostridia > Oscillospirales > Butyricicoccaceae > CAKTWY01. Next base: position 13,122 of record CAKTWY010000029.1, on the reverse strand, counting down.
CGCCGCGCTCATTTTAACGCTTGCGCCCGCATCCGCCGTGACCTTTCCAGCAGCCTACGACGCCCTTGCCGCTCACTGGTCGCCGCTCCTGTACCATGACGTCGGCATCTCCTACGGCGAGCAGGGCCTCGAGGACATCCCCATGAAGATCGATTTTGACAGCGACTGGGTCTGCACCAATAACTGGGAAAACCTGGAGATCGAGTACCACACCCGTGCGGGATATGACTATAGGGCATATCTTTACTATTCCGTGCAGGAGACGGCCAGCCACTATTTTTTGACCTACGGCGTCTATCATCCCAAGGATGAATCGGATTTTGTCGGCAGCATTGACAAGCACGAAAACGACATGGAGCACATCCTGATTGCCATTGAAAAGGACGGCTCGCAGTACGGTGCGCTCGACCTTCTGATCACACAGGCTCACAGCGGCTGGAACTATTATAAGCCCTCAGAGCTGATGATGGAAAGTTCCCACGCCAAAATCTGGATCGATGCGGGCGGCCACGCGATCTATAAATACGACGGTTCCGACGCGGGCGGCTCGCGCAAGGACGGCGTCGTCTTTTATCAGGCACCGTCGCACTCGGCCGGCGCGTCGGGCTCGCTGTTTCACGATGTCTTCCTGCCGGGCAGCAGCGAAAATATCGGCAATTTTACCCGCAGGTATGAGTACGTGCTTCTGAATTTCAACACGGTCTTTGAGCGCAACCTCTCGGACGCCGCGTCCGGCAATACGGACACCTTTGCAAACTTCGGCAATTTCCACGGCGACACGCACGGGCAGAATTCCGCGAGCGCGACCTGGGGCGGAACGGGTTTTAACGATAAATACACCGCCTTTTCCTGGCCGGATCCGGTCGCATTTTTCGACGGCGGCTATTCCGACGCCGATATGACCGGCATGTCGCACGAATATCTTTACAACAAAAACTATACCTACGCCCTGACCGTCGACAGCCTCACCTACAATGGCGGAAACCACAATATCTATATGGATATCTATGTCGGCGGCGTCAAATACGCCAGCAACCACAGCTGGTTTCGGTCCGGCGTGTCAAACGGCAGCACCGTGGACGTGCAGTTTTTCGCCGGCGCAACGACAGACGTTTTCTCCTGTCCGTCAAAGACCCTCTATATTGCGCGGCCATATTCCTCGTCCGGCAGCCCCCTTGATCTGAAGATCGAAGTCAAGCGCAAAAGCGGGGCGCTGTTTTACAGCGTCGACACGTATTATGTCAGCGATATTGACACGATTCTGAGCAACACGCTTACGCAGGTGACAACCGCGAACGGAAAAGCTTCCATCATGCTGAAGCTTGCCCGGCAGACGTTCTGAATGAATGCCTCTTTCCTCACCATCACAGCGCAGGGGGCCGTGCATATGCACGGCCCCCTGCGTACAGCCTATAGGTTCCCTCTGCGTATTTTTAAAAAGGTGCACAGCACAACATTCACCGGTCAGTTGAGCAGCGCAATGGCCAGGTTCAGATATCCTGCAAATGTCACCCACAGCAGATATGGCACAAGAAGCAGACCCGCCGGTTTGGAAAGCTGATAAAACGAAATCAGCGTCGCCAGGATCAGGCACCACAAGAGCACCAGCCAGAAGAAGGAAAACAGGTAAAGCTGCATGTTGAAGAAAAAGATAGACCAGAAAAAGTTGACCGCCAGCTGCACGCCGTACAGGGTGAGCGCCGCTGAGATCTGTTTCCGTTCGCCGCCTGACTCCAGCACCAGGCAGGAAGCCAGGCCCATCATGAGATACAAAAGCGTCCATACGACGGGGAACAGCCACCCCGGCGGCGACAGCGGCGGCTGTTCCAGCGAGGCGAACAGCTCCATCCCCGGGCCGGATAAAAGCGCGGAAAGGCCGCCAATGATCAGCGGAAGCGCCAGACATACAATAAGCCGCTTCAGTTTTGTTTTCAAAACGATCACCCCCAATCGTTGTATGAGACGAACGGCACAGATATGCGCAATAGATACCGGCGCTATAAAAAGCGGAGCACGGAACGTTTGACCGTCCGTGCTCCGCTGTCTTTACAGGATGATTCAGTTGTCGTACACGCCCTCGAGCTTCGCGTACGCGAGCACATGCCCGTCCATGGCGTGGTACAGCTCGTTCATATAAAACCCGCGCTCAAGCGGAAGCGCCGTATCGAGCGCAAAGACATGGATGGTATACGTGTGCGGCTTATCCGGCGGCGCCATGCCGGTGTAGGTGCTGACAAGGCCGCGGTCGATCTTTGCGATCGCACCCGAGTCGCTCGACGTGCCCTGCACGTAGTCCGTAGCTGTGATGCTTTCGTTCTCCAGCAGCTCCGTGCGCCGGATGTTCGCCGCGCACCAGTGGATCCAGGAATATCCGCACACAGGCACCGCGTCGCGGTCCTCCATGATGAGGGCGTATGTGACCGTGCCGGCCGGCGCGTCCTCGAATTTCAGCGGCAGCGAATACGTGGGGATGCCCGCCGCGTTTTTCTGCGTGCCGCGCTTGCCGTATTTGTCCTGGATTTTGCCGTTTATGATACCGTCGCTGGTTACCTTCATGGATACTCCTCCTTTATTTCCGCTCAGCGTGTTTTTGAAAAGACGCAGCCTTCGGGCCCGCCGGCTGCTAGCCGATCATGCGCACGTGCAGCACGCCCTCGACGCTGTGCAGATGCTCAAGCATGGAAGGCGTCAGCTCGGTGTTCGTGTCGACCAGCGTATAGGCATAGTCCTTTTTCGAGCGGTTGACCATGTTCTCGATGTTGATGCCCTCGCTGGCAAGCTTTGTCGAGATCTGCCCGACGATGTTGGGAACGTTGCGGTTGATTACGCACAGGCGGTATTTGCCCTCGCGCTCCATGGATACGTTCGGCAGGTTGACGGAATTTGAAACGTTGCCGTTTTCAAGATAGTCGACGATCTCGCGCGCGGCCATGCGCGCGCAGTTGTCTTCGCTCTCCGGCGTCGAGGCGCCCAAATGCGGCAGAACGATAGTGTTGGGCATCGACAGCGTCTCTTCCGAGGCAAAGTCCGTCACAAAGCACGATACCGCCCCGCAGGAGAGGAGCTTGGCCAGATCCGTGTTGTTCACCAGCTCGCCGCGTGCAAAGTTCAGGATGCGCATGCCCGGCTTCATCGTCGCAAGGGAGTCTGCGTTCAGCATGCCCTTCGTCTCCGGCGTGGCGGGAACGTGTATGGTCAGGTAATCGCATGTCTCAAAAATCTGCTTCATGGAAGCGGCCCTCTCGACTGAGCGGGAAAGGCCCCACGCCGCGTCGATGGAGATATACGGGTCGAAGCCGAACACCTCCATCCCCAGGGAAACCGCCGCGTTTGCCACCAGCACGCCGATCGCCCCGAGGCCGATTACGCCCAGGCGCTTTCCTGCGATTTCCGGGCCTGCAAAATTGCCCTTGCCCTTCTCCGCCAGCTTGGAAATCTCCGCGCCCTGGCCCTTTAACGTCTTTGCCCACTCGATTGCCGCCGGGATGCGGCGCGAGCTCAGCAGCAGGGCGCAGATGACGAGCTCTTTTACGGCGTTTGCATTCGCGCCCGGGGTGTTGAAGACCACGATGCCGCGCTCACTGCAGGTGTCGATGGGGATATTGTTTACGCCCGCGCCCGCGCGCGCGATGCACCTCAGCCCCTTCGGAAAGTCGACCTCGTGCAGGTCAGCCGAGCGCACAAGGATCGCTTCATAATCGTCAAAAGAATCCGACCATTCCCAGCCGCCGGCATTCCCAAGCACATCCGTGCCTGCGGAAGAGATTTTGTTGAACAGCTTTACCCTGTACATGATGAAAAACTCCTATCCTTTCCAATATCAGAAACGGCGCTCAGCCCCGCGCCGCAGGGGAGACGATGTGCGGCGGCGTTCAGCCGTTTTCCTTTTCAAACGCCTCCATGAACGCGACGAGCGCGCGCGCGCCCTCTTCCGGCATGGCGTTGTAGATCGAAGCGCGCATACCGCCGACCGCGCGGTGGCCCTTTAAGTTTGAAAAACCGTGCTCTGCAGACTCGGCGACAAATTTTGCGTCGAGCTCCGGCGACGCCGTGCGGAACGTCACGTTCATCATCGAGCGCGCTTCCTTCCTTGCCGCGGGGATAAAGAGCTTGCTCTGGTCGAGATAGTCGTACAGATACGATGCCTTGCGTTCGTTGATGACCTGCATTGCTTCCGTGCCGCCCAGCGCTTCCAGCCACTCGAGCACCAGGCCGAGAATGTAGATGGCATAGGTCGGGGGCGTGTTGTACATGGAATCATTTTTCGCCATGACGGCATAATCGAGCATGACGGGGGCATACTCGCGCGCATGGCCGAGCAGATCTTCGCGTACGATGACCACCGTCAGGCCTGCAGGGCCCATGTTTTTCTGCGCGCCGGCGAAGATGAGTCCGTACTTGGAAACATCGATCGGCTTGGAGAGGATGTTCGACGACATGTCGGCCACGATGGGAACGCCTGCGGTTTCGGGCACGTACTTCCACTCTGTGCCGAAGATGGTGTTGTTGGAGCACAGATACAGGTAGTCGGCCTTCGGATCCAGTTCGAGCGCGTCCTGCGCGGGGATATAGGTGTGGTTTTCATCCTTCGAGGAGGCGGCGATATGTACCTCGCCGTATTTTTTTGCCTCATCTGCCGCCTTGGTGGAGAATTGCCCTGTGAGGACGTAGTCCGCCCGCCCCGTGACCATCAGGTTCATCGGAACCATCGCAAACTGCATCGTCGCGCCGCCCTGCAGGAACAGCACCTTGTAATTGTCGGGGATGCCCATCACGCGCCTGAGCGCCGCCTCGGTATCCTTGATAATCCTGTCGTACACTTTCGAGCGGTGACTCATCTCCATGACGGACATGCCCGATCCGTGATAATTACACATTTCAGATGCCGCTTTTTGAAGAACTTCAAGCGGAAGCATCGACGGGCCCGCGGAAAAGTTATAAATTCTCTTGTCACTCATGGATAGGTTCAACCCTTTCAAAAAAATAATTAGTACATAGTGCACAATTCAGATAAGATTAATCTGGGCATAATTGTTCTTTGTGTTAAGCGGGATTGTATACTATAATAATTAGTATAGTAGCATCATAGCTATAATGCAAGCGCGTCAAAACAAATGCATTGGAGGAACATGCATGAAGATTCAAAAAGTACAGGATATCCTGCAGGCCGAGCTTCTCTGCGGTGTGGACCTTCTCGAGACAGAGGTCCATTCTGCGTGCGGCTCGGACATGATGAGCGACGTGCTGGCCTTTGTCAAAGATCAGGCGCTTCTCCTGACGGGGCTGATGAACCCGCAGGTCGTGCGCACTGCCGAAATGATGGACATCCGCTGCATCGTCTTTGTGCGCGGCAAGCGCCCAGATTTTGCGATGATCAATATGGCGCAGGAGCGCGATATCGTCATGATGACCACGCCGCTGCGCATGTATTCCGCGTGCGGGCGGCTGTATACCGCCGGACTGCAGGGAAAGGAGTGACGCGTGTGAGCGAGCCGATACGTCTTGTTTATAACATTTCAGGCGAGGACTTTACCTCCGCGGGCGAAGCCTCGAGCGATATGAAGCGCGTGATGAAAAAGCTCGGCCTGTCGCCGGATCTGATCCGCCGCGCGGCGATCTGCATGTATGAGGGAGAGATCAACATGGTCATCCATGCAAACGGCGGCGGCGCGGAAGTGAAGATCGAACCGGAACGCGTGCGCCTTGTCCTCTCCGATCACGGCCCGGGCATCCCGGATGTTGATCTGGCGATGCAGGAGGGGTACTCCACCGCTACCGAGCGGGTCAGGAACCTCGGCTTCGGCGCAGGGATGGGCCTGCCGAATATGAAAAAGTATTCCGATGAGATGCACATCGACACTGTGCTCGGGCGCGGCACTACGGTCACCATGATCATCAACTGCCCGCAGCAGACGGCGTGAGCATTTGAGTACGACAACATATTAACACAATGAAGCGCACAATTGCAATGCCGAATGGCGTATTTTGACATACTTTTGTAGAAAAGTGATCTGCCGCCGCGCCTGCGGCCAAGCCCGGCGGGGCGCGGGGATCCAGTACAGGGTTGAAAGGGTGAAGGGGTTGGGCGTAAAATTCCATTCGGTCATGCTCGACCAGGACAAGTGCAAGGGCTGCACGACATGCATCAAGCACTGCCCGACGGAGGCCATCCGCGTCAGGAACGGCAAAGCGCATATTATCGCCGAGCGCTGCATCGACTGCGGCCAGTGCATCCGCGTCTGCCAGAACCGCGCGAAAAAGGCGGTCTGTGACGGTTTTGACGTGCTGGAAAACTTTCAATACACCATCGCGCTGCCCGCGCCTTCCTTATATGGACAGTTTCATAATATGGAGGATGTAGGCTATATTCTCTCCGGTCTCAAGCGCATCGGCTTTGACGATGTGTTCGAGGTCGCCAGCGCCGCAGAGCTGATTTCCGACCTGACGCGCAAGCAGCTCAGGGAAGGGCGCATCGAGGCCAGGCCCATCATCTCCTCGGCCTGCCCGGCGTGCGTGCGGCTGATCAAAAAGCGTTTTCCGGAGCTTGTGAAAAACGTCATCCCCCAGGCGGCCCCTGTTGAGCTGGCGGCGATGATGGCCCGGCGCAGGGCGGTCGAACGCACTGGGCTGAAGCCGGACGAGATCGGCGTTTTCTTCATCTCCCCCTGCCCGGCGAAGGTCACGAGCGTGCACTCGCCCGTCGGGCTGAGCCATCCGGTGATGGACGGCGCGCTCTCCATGGCCGAGGTGTATATGAAGCTTCTCAGCCCCATGTCCAAGATCGAGGAGCCCGAGCTTTCGTCCACGGCGGGTCTGATCGGCGTGGGCTGGTCGACTTCGGGCGGCGAGGGGGCGGCGCTGCTCAACGAGCATTATCTCGCCGTCGACGGCATCGAGAATGTGATCAAGGTGCTTGAGGATATCGAGGATGAAAAGCTGACCGAGGTCGAGTTTATCGAGATCAACGCCTGCACGCAGGGCTGTGTCGGCGGGTGCCTGACGGTGGAAAATCCATTTGTCGCGAAAACGCGCATCCGCCGGCTGATGAAATACCTCCCCGTTTCCCGCAATAAGGCGAACATCGACTGGCTCGACAACGCCGTCGTGTGGGAGCACGAGCTGGAATATACACCCGTTTGGCAGCTGGACCGCGACGTTACGGCCGCATTCGCAAAAATGCAGGAGATCACCAAGCTCGCCAGCGAGCTTCCCGGCCTCGACTGCGGCTCGTGCGGCGCGCCGTCGTGCCGCGCGCTGGCGGAAGATATCATTCTGGGTTTTGCATCGGAGGAGGACTGCATCTTCCGTGTGCGCGAGCGCATGCAGTATATGGCCGGCGGCAGCGACGACTATCTGCCCCCGCCGTTTCGAAAAAACGTGAAGGATAAAAAACACAAGGAATCCAAGTCAACACATCTGGAGGAATGAAACATGACGGTAAAAACAATGGCAAAAGTGCTCGAACTGAAACAGCTCGCCGGCTTTCAGGCGGAGGATCAGGAGCTGAAAGGCTGCTATATCGGCGACCTTTTGAGCCGCGTGATCGGCAAAGCGGTTGCGGGCGGCATCTGGATCACGATCATGGCAAATGTAAATGTCGCCGCTGTGGCGCTCCTTGCGGATGTGGCGTGCGTCGTCCTGGCGGAGGACGTCGAGCCGGATGAGGATCTGAAAGCAAAATGTGACGCGGAGGGCATCCCCCTCTACCAGTCGCCGAAGACGGCGGTCGAACTGGCGACGGAGCTTTATTACCAATAAGTGGAAATACAGGCGGGCGGGGGCGTCTCCCGCCCGCCGCTGTTTGGCTTGATAGCGCGTATGCATGTGCCGTTTTGTTTGTCATTTAACAAACGAAGGCTGGATGCACAAAATACAGCGCCTGTGCTTGGGCAAAACGAACAGTGTGGAGAGGATGGTGGCATCATCAAACTATATTATGATCTGCATATGCATTCGTGCCTGTCGCTCTGCGCCGAGGAGGAAATGACGCCTAATAATATGGTAAATATGGCCGTCCTTGCCGGGCTTGATGTGATGGCGGTTTCCGACCATCAGAGTGCACGCAACGCCCCCGCGGTTTTAAAGGCCGCGCAGGAAGCGGGCATCGTGGCCATTCCCGGGCTTGAGCTTCAAACAAGTGAAGAAGTGCACGTGCTCTGCCTTTTCTATGAACTTTCCGGCGCGTTGGCGTTTTCCGACTATGTCAAAAGCCGGCTCGTCCTTCCCCCTGGATACAAAAATACCTGGCGGCAGTCGGTGATGGACGAAAAGGACAACATCATTGAACAGGAGGAGACGTATCTCGGCACAGCTGCGGATATCGGCATTTATGATGCGGCGGCGCTGGTGCGCTCCTATGGGGGCATTGCGATGCCTGCCCATATCGACCGCCCGAGCGCCTCGCTGCTTGCAAACCTCGGCTTTTACGATCCCATGATGGGCTTTTCCCTGTGTGAGGTCTCCCGGTACTTCAATGACCCGAACCGCTTTGCGCTGGAGCATCCGGAGCTCGGCGGCCTTGCCTATATCACCAATTCCGATGCGCACGCGCTGGCGGACATCCCCGATGCGGCCAATGTCCTCGAGGCGGAGGAACGCTCCGTGCGCGGAGTGCTTGACGCCCTTGCACAATTAAGTGCACCAACATTTATGCAAAAATAATCCGAAATTCACAAAATAAATATGGAAATGTCAAAAATCGTATGTTATAATGGACGCGGCACTGGTGAAAATGTGCTATAATGCAATTTTTCCATATTAAAAATGCAGTTACAGAAGAATCAACTGAGGAGGTCATGAAATGGCGAAACGCAAAACAATTGTGCCTTTCCAGGGCACGAAGGAGCAGGAAGAGCGCCTGCTTGCCGTCATCGCTGAGCACAAGGATCAGAGGGGCGCCCTGATGCCGGTCCTGCAGAAGGCGCAGGATATCTACGGCTACCTTCCGATCGAAGTGCAGGAGATCATCGCGGATCAGATGGGAATTTCTCTGTCCGAGGTGTACGGCGTCGTCACATTCTACGGGCAGTTCACTTTGAACCCCAAGGGGCAGTACAAAATTTCAGTATGTCTCGGCACCGCCTGCTATGTCAAAGGCTCGGGCGATATCCTCCAGCGGCTGAAAGAGCGTCTGGGCATCGAAGCGGGCGAGATCACCGCCGACGGCAAGTTCTCGCTCGAGGCAACGCGCTGCATCGGTGCGTGCGGTCTTGCGCCGGTACTTACAGTCAACGATGACGTGTACGGCCGTCTCGTTGTCGACGATGTGGATAAGATCCTCGCCAAGTATAACTAAAAACGCCATGATGGATGAACTTTCCTTGAATATCCTCGACGTCGCGCAAAATTCCATCACGGCCGGCGCGACGCTGGTCGAGATCGCCATCGAGGAGGACACCGTGCGCGACACGCTCACCATCCTCATCCGCGATAACGGCTGCGGTATGAGCGAGGAGGCCGCCATGCGGGCCGCCGATCCCTTTTACACCACGCGCAAGACGCGCAAGGTCGGGCTCGGGCTGCCGTTTCTCAAAATGGCGGCGGAGATGACGGGCGGGTGCTTCAGTATCGAAAGCAGCGTCGGCTCGGGCACATCGGTCCGCGCCTCGTTCGGCCGTTCCCACATCGACCGCGCGCCGCTTGGCGACATGGCCGGCACGATCACGTCGCTCGTGATGCACAGGCCCGACATTGATTTTGTCTATACCCACAGCCTCGACGGCGCGGGCTTTGCGCTCGACACGCGCGAGGTACGGCGCATGATGGAGGGGATCAGCATTGCCAGCCCCGAGGTCATCGCCTGGATGTCTGAATTTATTTCAGAAAATCAGAAAGAAATTTACGGAGGTGCCAGTAAATGAAATCCTTAGCTGAATTGGAAGCGATCCGCAACCGTATGAGAGAGAGCGTCAATATCCGCAACGAAAATAACGTCGATTCCATCCGTATCGTCGTCGGCATGGCGACCTGCGGCATCGCGGCGGGCGCGCGCCCGGTCCTCGCGGCATTCGTCGATGAGGTGAACAAGCGCGGGCTTAAAAACGTCATGGTCACGCAGACGGGCTGCATCGGCCTTTGCCGTCTTGAGCCGATCGTGGAGATCTATGTTCCCGGGCAGGAGAAGGTCACCTATGTCAGGATGAGCGAAGAGAAGGCGCGCCGCGTTGTGGCCGAGCACGTCGTCAACAACCAGGTCGTTACCGAATATTCCATTGGCGCGGCCGAGTAATTTAGGAGGGTAAGGTATGGATATCGTTAGATCTCATGTTCTTGTCTGCGGCGGTACCGGCTGCACCTCGTCCGGCAGTGAAAAGATCATTGCCGCGCTTGAGGCAGAACTCGCCGCGCAGGGCATTGATAAAGAAGTTAAGGTGGTAAAAACGGGTTGCTTCGGCCTGTGCGCGCTCGGCCCGATCATGATCGTGTATCCCGAAGGCTGCTTCTACTCGATGGTCAAGCCCGAGGATATTAAAGAAATTGTCGACGAGCACCTCCTGAAGGGCCGTATCGTCAAGCGCCTTCTGTATCAGGAGACCGTCAAGGAAGACACTATTACGTCTCTGAACGAGACGGGCTTTTATAAAAAGCAGCACCGCGTCGCGCTTCGCAACTGCGGCGTTATCAATCCGGAGAATATCGACGAGTACATAGCGGTCGACGGCTATCAGGCTTTGGGCAAGGCGCTGACGGAGATGACCCCGCAGCAGGTGATCGATGAGATCAAAAAGTCCGGCCTCAGGGGCCGCGGCGGCGCGGGCTTCCCCACGGGCATGAAGTGGCAGTTTGCCGCCGACCAGCCCAAGGGCGTCAAATATGTCCTCTGTAATGCTGACGAAGGCGACCCGGGCGCGTTTATGGACCGTTCCGTCCTCGAGGGCGACCCCCACGCTGTGATCGAGGCGATGGCTATCGCCGCTTATGCGATCGGCTCTTCGCAGGGCTATATCTATGTGCGCGCAGAGTACCCCATCGCGATCAAGCGCCTGCAGATCGCGATCAATCAGGCAAAGGAATACGGCCTGCTCGGCAATAATATTTTCGGCACCGACTTCTCGTTTGACCTCGAGGTCCGCCTCGGCGCCGGCGCGTTTGTCTGCGGCGAGGAGACAGCGCTCATGACCTCGATCGAAGGCCACCGCGGCGAGCCGCGCCCGCGTCCGCCGTTCCCCGCGGTCAAAGGCCTGTGGCAGAGCCCGACGATCCTCAATAACGTCGAAACATATGCCAATATCGCCCAGATCATCAATAAGGGCGCCGACTGGTTCGCCTCCATGGGCACGGAAAAGTCCAAGGGCACAAAGGTCTTCGCCCTCGGCGGAAAGATCACAAACACCGGCCTTGTTGAGATCCCGATGGGCACAACGCTCAGAGAGGTCATCGAAGACATCGGCGGCGGCGTTCCCCATGGCAAAAAGTTTAAAGCCGCGCAGACCGGCGGCCCGTCCGGCGGCTGCATCCCCGCATCGCTGATCGATACGCCGATGGATTATGACAACCTCATCGCCATCGGCTCCATGATGGGTTCGGGCGGTCTGATCGTCATGGACGAGGACAACTGCATGGTCGATATCGCCAAGTTCTTCCTCGAGTTTACGGTCGACGAGTCGTGCGGCAAGTGCTCGCCCTGCCGCATCGGTACGCGCAGGATGCTTGAGATCCTCGATAAAATCACGCGCGGACAGGGCACGCTGGAAGACCTCGACAAGCTCGAGGCGCTGGCGTATCACATCAAGGCCAACTCCCTCTGCGGCCTGGGCCAGACGGCGCCGAACCCGGTTCTGTCCACCCTGCGCTACTTCAGAGACGAATATGAAGCGCACGTCGTCGAAAAGCGCTGCCCCGCCGGCGTATGCAAACATCTTTTAAGCTATGAGATCGTCGCCGACAAGTGCAAGGGCTGCACCGCCTGCAAGCGCGCGTGCCCGGCCGGCGCCATCTCGGGCGAGGTTAAGACGCCTCATGTGATCGACAAGTCGAAATGTATCAAGTGCGGCGCCTGCATCGAAAAGTGCAAATTCGGTGCGATCGTCAAGAAATAAGGCGGAGAGGAGTATTTTACCAATATGGAGACTGTAAAGTTAAAAATCAACGGCATTGAAGTCGAAGCCCCCAAAAACGCCACAATTCTTGAAGCGGCGCACCTGGCTGGCATCGAGATCCCCACGCTGTGCTATCTGAAGAATATCAACGCCATCGGCGCCTGCCGTATCTGCGTCGTCGAGGTCAAGGGCGCGCGCGCCATGGCCGCTGCCTGCGTCTATCCGGTGAGCGAGGGCATGGAGGTATTCACCAACACCCCGAAGATCCGCGAGGCGAGGAAAACGACGCTCGAGCTCATCCTTTCTACGCACAACAAGTCCTGCCTCTCCTGCGTGAGGAACCAGAACTGCGAGCTGCAGAAGCTCTCGCACGACTACGGCGTGGACGAGAACCGCTTCAGGGGCTCGAACCCGGAGAGCATCGTCGACGCGACCGACTACCTTGTGCGCGACAACTCCAAGTGCGTGCTGTGCCGCCGCTGCGTCGCGGTATGTAAATACAATCAGGGCGTCGCCGTCATCGGCCCGAATGAGCGCGGCATTGAGACACATATCGCCACCGCGTTTGACCTGGAGCTGAACAAAGCCGCCTGTGTCGCCTGCGGACAGTGCATCACCGTCTGCCCGACCGGCGCGCTGCGTGAAAAGGACGATACGGAAAAGGTTTGGGCCGCGCTTTCCGACCCGACGAAGCATGTCGTCATCGGCACTGCGCCTTCCGTGCGCGCGCAGCTGGGCGAAGAGTTCGGCCTTCCCATGGGCACGAATGTCGAGGGTAAGATGGCCGCTTCCATGAGGAGGCTTGGCTTTGACGGTGTGTTTGACGTCGATACGGCCGCTGACTTCACGATCATGGAAGAGGGCACCGAGTTTATCGAGCGCTTCACCAAGGGCGAGAATCTTCCCCTCATCACCTCCTGCTCACCGGGCTGGGTCAAGTACTGCGAGCATTATCATCCCGATTTCCTGAAAAATGTTTCCTCCTGCAAGTCGCCTCAGCAGATGTTCGGCGCGCTCATCAAGAGCTACTATGCCGACAAGATGGGCATCGACCCGAAGGACATCTTCGTCGTCACGGTCATGC
>CAKTWY010000028.1 GCA_934630445.1 uncultured Eubacteriales bacterium | reverse complement strand
GGCGCTGTGCATCTGCCGCGGCCTCGCGGCGTGTTACGCGCAGGCTGTGCGCGAGATCGAAGCGCTCACCGGCAAACAATACAGCACGCTGCATATCGTCGGCGGCGGCAGCCGCAACACCCTGCTCAATACCCTGACGGCGCGCGCGACGGGGCTGCATGTGCTCGCCGGGCCCCAGGAGGGAACGGCCATCGGCAATCTGCTGGCGCAGATGCTGCGCTCCGGCGCGCTGGAGGATGTGCGCGCGGCGCGCGCGCTTGTGCGGCGTTCGTTTGAAATGGAGTCGTACCAATCATAAAAAGGTGAAAAGCGCTCCGGCGCGCGTGCGCGCCGGGCAGAGCGCATATACAAAGGAGGAAATCTGATTGACTACTTATGAAGCCGCCCGCGAGCGGTACGCGGCGCTCGGCGTCGATACGGAAAAGGCGCTCTCGCGCCTGAAGGACATCCCCGTTTCCATGCACTGCTGGCAGGGCGACGATATCCACGGCCTGCTGGCTTCCGACAGACCGCTTTCCGGCGGTATCCAGGTCACGGGCGATCATCCCGGCTGCGCGAGAAATGCCGCGCAGCTGCGCGCTGACATGGAAAAGGCGCTCAGCCTCATCCCGGGCACGAAGAAGGTCAACCTGCACGCAATCTATGCGGACACCGATGAGAAGATCGACCTCGACGGCATCGAGCCGCGCCACTTTGCATCTTGGGTGGACTGGGCGCGTGAAAACCGCCTCGGCCTCGATTTTAACCCCACGTGCTTCGCCCACCCGATGGCGGAGAGCGGCTTTACCCTCTCGAGCGGCGATGAAAGCGTGCGTTCGTTCTGGGTCGAGCATTGCCGCCGTACACGCCGCATCGGCGAATATTTTGGCCGCGAGCTCGGCAAAAAGTGCGTCACCAACATCTGGATCCCCGACGGGTACAAGGATTTCCCCGCCGACCGCCTTGCCCCGCGCGAGCGGCTCAAGCGTTCGCTCGACGAGATCTTCGCCGAGAAGCTCGACGAGAATGCCAACCTTGACGCGATCGAAAGCAAGCTCTTCGGTATCGGTTCGGAGAGTTATGTCACCGGCTCGCATGAATTTTACATGGGTTACGCGGTAAAAAACAACAAGGCCCTGACGCTCGACGCCGGCCATTTCCATCCAACGGAGGTCGTGAGTGCGAAGCTCTCCGCTGTTCTTCTTTTTGTGGACGAGGTGCTCCTGCACGTCTCCCGCCCCATGCGCTGGGACAGCGACCATGTCGTCGCGCTCGACGACGAGCTGCTGGCCATCGCGCAGGAGCTTGCGCGCGGCGACTTCTTCCAGCGCGTGCACATCGGGCTGGACTATTTCGACGCGAGCATCAACCGCGTCGCCGCATGGGTCATCGGCATGCGCAATATGCTCAAAGCCCTTCTGCGCGCGCTGCTCGAGCCGTACGCACGCCTGCAGGCGTTTGAGCGCGAGGGCGACTACTCTTCGCGCCTGGCGTATCTGGAAGAGCTCAAGGCCATGCCGTGGCAGGCCGTGTGGGATGAGTTCTGCGTGCGCGAGAACGTGCCCGTAGGCCTTGCTTGGTATGAAGAAGTGCGTTCGTATGAGGAGAACGTCCTCTCCAAAAGATAGGAGGAAATTGTCATGTATGATATTTTTCAAGCGCCCTTCATCAGTGAGATGAAGGAGATGACCGCCAATATGTACCGCATGGGCTGGGATGAGCGCAACGGCGGCAATATCAGCGTGCTGCTCGACGCGCCGGTGGTGGAGGCGTTTATCGACCCTGCGCACGTGCAGGAGACGATCGGCCTTTCGTTCGACGCCTCCGCGCTCGCGGGGCGCTATGTGCTCGTCACGCGCACGGGCGGATATTTTAAGAACATCGAATCCCGCCCGCAGGAGAATCTTGGCCTCGTGCGCATCGCCAAGGACGGCGGAAGCTATGACGTCATGTGGGGCTTCGCCGGCGGCGGACGCCCGACGAGCGAATTCCCCACGCATCTCATGAACCACATCGTGCGCCTGAAGGCCGATGCGTGCCATCGCGTCGTGCTCCATTGCCACCCGGTCAATACGCTGGCGATGACGTTCGTGCACACGCTTGACGAGCGGGAGTTCACCCGCACGCTGTGGAAAATGTGCACCGAGTGCATGGTCGTCTTCCCCGACGGGGTGGGCGTGCTGCCGTGGATGGTGTGCGGCGGCAATGAGATCGGCGAAAAAACGGCGGAAAAGATCGCCGACCGCCGCCTTGTCGTCTGGGCGCAGCACGGCATCTTCGGTACAGGCCGCGATATGGACGAGGCGTTCGGCCTGGTCGAAACAGTGGAGAAGGCGGCTGAAATTTATATGAAGATCCTCGGCCATCCGATCGTGCAGGCGTACGGCGACAAGGAGCTGCACGCGCTGGCGGAGGCGTTCCACCTCACGCCGCGCGCCGGGTATCTTGATTGATGCATTTCGTGTAAAATGACTTTTCAACCTGTCTTAAATGTGCTATAGTATCTGCAGCGGACAGCGCCAACGCTGTTCTGAGCATGAAAGGTGGATTCAGCAATGGAAAATAAGGTAGTTCTGATTCTTGTGGACGGCATGCGTCCGGACGGGCTTCTTCAGTGCGGGCATCCCTTTGTGCAGACGATGCTTGAAAAGTTCGCGTATTCCCTCAATGCGCGCACGGTGATCCCGCCGGTCACGCTGCCGTGCCATATGTCGCTTTTCCACAGCGTCGACCCGGACCGTCATGGCGTGACGACGAATACATATATCCCGATGGCCAGGCCCGTCAAGGGCATCGCCGAGGTGCTGGCGCAGAAGGGCCTTAAAAACGCCTTCTTCCTGACGTGGGAGGAGCTGCGCGACCTCAGCCGGCCCGACAGCCTGACATACAGCATGCTCATCAACCAGCATAAGCAGGCAGATACCGATACGAAAATCACCCGCGCGGCAATCGAATACATCGGCAGCGAAAAGCCGGACTTCACATTCCTCTATCTCGGCGAAACGGACGAGGTCGGCGGGCACGACGTCGGCTGGATGAGCGAGCAGTATGAAAAATGCCTGTACAAGGCGGCCGGCTGCATTGAAAATGTGTTCCATCACCTGCCGGAGGGGTACTCGATGATCGTTGTCGCCGATCATGGCGGACACGAGCGCAACCACGGCAGCGATATTCCCGAAGATATGACCATTCCCCTCTTTGCTTATGGCGAAGCATTTGCGCCCGGCGAGCAGTGGCAGGACGGGGCGAGCATCAAGGACGTGGCGCCCACGGTGGCCAAGCTCCTCGGCGCCGCGCCTGCGAAGGAGTGGGAGGGCAAGCCCCTCTTTTGACGCGCAGAATGATGCGCGCTCGCCGCTTGCGGGCGGGTATCTGTCCGCACACTGAAGAAAACGGTTTTGACAGACAAAAGCCTGCGGAGATCTTAAAAAGATCTCCGCAGGCTTTTTTATTTTACGCGAAACGGTCCGGCGCAGTCAAAAACAACAGGTAAACATTTTCGTAGAAATACAAAAAATATTAAATGTTAAATATTGGTAAATTATGATATTTTACTGACAAGATGAAGCGCAGCGCCCATCAGAATCTGCCGCAGCGCGGGGAATCGCGGCGATCCCCGCTTTTTCAGCAAATTCAGCGCACGCTTCCTACTAATATATGATTGAGGAGGATGAAAATGAAAGCAAAAGCAAAGCGAATGATCGGTCTGGCGCTCGTTCTGGCAATGACTTTCGCGCTTTTACCCGCACAGGCGGTGCGCACCAATGAAGTCGCGTATCAGCCGCCGCGCGGCATCAATGACATCGTCACGCTGATCGACAAACTGCCGGTCGTGGCGACGACGATGCTCATCGGCGCGCACCCGGACGATGAAAGCAACGCAAACCTCGCCTATGCATACAGGGGGCTGAAAACCTCAACATCGTATCTGGTCGCCAACTGGGGCGAAGGCGGTGACAACGTCATCGGCACGGAGCGCTACGAGGCGCTGGGCGTGCTGCGCTCGCAGGAGCTTGCCTCCGCACGCAGCATCGACGGCGGCAAGCAGCTCCACTTCGACTGGATCAATCCGGACACAAAGCTGATGAACCCCGGGCGCTTCATCGGCTACGACTTCGGCTACTCGGTCAACCTTTTTGAGACTTCCGGCATCAAAGCCGATCGGGCTGACCTTGCCTCGTATATCGTCGAGGACGATACCTATATCTATTACGGCGCGTACAAGGTCGACAAGGACACCAATATCGCATACGCCAATGTCGACCCCAGCGCCAGCACAGAGGACCCGGACGCGGAGTTTACCATTCCGTGGGATGTTGACCTCATCGTTGCCAACGCCGTGTGGCACATCCGCAAAGAGCGCCCGGATATGATTTGGGCAAGCCATGGTCTCGGCACCGGCGGTCACGGCCAGCACCAGACGATGGCCGTCGTTACCGAGCTCGCCGTGCGCAACGCCGCCAATCCGCTCTACCACCCCGAGGACGTGTATGCTGCCAAGGGTCTGGGAGACAAATCGGATATCGAAGCCCTGCCCGCGTGGACGGTCACGGCGCTTCTCGGCGCAAAGCCCGGCTATGACAGCTATCCGTATTCCGGCGACAGCGCCATCCCGATGACGCTCTATACCGGCAGATACGACCCGGCCATCGGCATGAGCGCATCGCAGCTCGGCGGCCTGTCGCGCAGCATGCACAAATGCCAGAAAATGGCCAACCGCGGTACGCCGGATTACGGCACTTCAACGCTTTACGTGCGCTGGCTGGCCGACCCGGCGCAGGTGATCACATCCGACGACCCGATGCAGCTGTTTGATTCGTCGCTCAGCCGCATCCCCAACACGGTGACAAGCGCCCCCGAACTCAAGACAGCGCTTGAAGGGATCGTTTCGGACCTTGAGGACGTCATCGACACCGTCAAGGCCGACTACGAGCCGCTCGGCACCCGCTCCGCCGGCGAAGCCGCGATCGAGGGCCTCCGCCTGGTCGACAGCGCCATTGCCGCGGTGCAGGGCGACAACGAGATCGACGGTCTCGAGCGCGATGATGTCCTGGGCTTGCTGGGCAATAAGCGCGTTGACTTTGAAAACGTCGCCAACGCCATCTTTGCCATCGGCTTTGACGTGACGAGCGACGAGGCAGACGGAAAGGTCGTTCCCGGCCAGGCGTTCAGCATCACCCCGCGCTTTTATAACCGCGGTGAAATGGATGTTGCGAACGTAAGCTTCGTCGTCGAGGCCGAAGCAGGCTGGAGCGTCGGCACGATCAAAGCGCCGGCGGAGGTTCCGGCCGGCGGCAAGGATTCGGGCAGCAAGATCGCCGTCACCGCCGGCGGCAGCAACTGGACAGACGCGTTCAGCGCCCTGCCGCTCACCGTCACGGCGACGTGGGAATATAACGGCGTGTCCGTTCCCGTGCGCTTTTCGCCGGATATCTTCCTCGTGCCGGCGGTGACGATCAACATCCAGCCCGAATCGAGCCTGATCAAGAAGGGCGAGACTGCGGCGCAGCTCACCGCGCTCGTCGTCAACAACAGCAAGTCCGCCCAGAGCGGCAAGGTTTCCATCGCTCCGCTTCCGGACGGATGGGAAGTTGCCGGCGGCAACGGAAAAGCCTTCTCCATTGCGGCGGAAAACGCCACGCAGATGCTTGTTTTCGATCTGAACGTTCCGGCGGACGCCGCGGCGCAGAAGTACAGCCTGCCGTTTGTCGCGTCTGTGGGCGCTGAGCGCTATACCAACGGCTATCAGTCCGTCAGCTATCCGCACATCAACCCCAAGCTCCTCTTTAAGGATTCCGCCGCCGGCATCGTTGTAGCCGACCTGAAGGTCGCCGACGGTCTGCGTGTCGGCTTCCTCGACTCCGGTATGGAGAATTCCTGGGATTATGTGAAGATGATGGTTCCCGGCGCGGTCAAGATCACCGCTGCGGATCTGAACGACCCGAACCTCATCAGGAAATATGACACCATCGTTTTCGGCACCAAGGTGTGGAACAATGCCGCCCTCGGCGACGCCGTGAACGCCGCCAAGGCCAATGTCATGGAGTATGTCCGTCAGGGCGGGAACCTCATCATCCAGTACGTCAACAACTGGCCGAACTATACGCCTGACGAATTCACGCCGTTTACCTTCAGCGGCAACGTGAACATCAACGATGAAAACTCCATCGTCACCCACAACCTCAAAGTCGCTGAAGACCCCGTCTTCCAACACCTGCTCGGCGGCAACGGCAACGTCATCGGCGAAGAGGACTGGGCCGGCTGGTTCCAGCAGCGCGCGGAGTGGACCCCGGCCGTCACGCTCGATGCGGCGACAGGCCTCGCCAGCGGTTATCTGCCCGTTATGTGGGCGAAGGACCCGGGCGGCGCGGATCGTTATCCGTGGCTTGTCCGGCAGTACGGCGAGGGCACCTGGCAGTACACCTCCATCACGTGGAATCTCGAGTTTGACAACCTCGTACCCGGCGCTTACCGCATGTTTGCAAACATGATGAGCTTGCCGCTGAATGCGAAATAGGCGGGAGGAAGGGAGGAAATTTCATGAAAAAACGGTTGCTGAAAAGAACGCTCTCCATGCTTCTGTGCCTGATGATGCTCGTTAGCATGATGGCGGGCATGGCAAGCGCGAAGAACAACGAGTTCACCTGGATGGTCTCCGACCGCGGCTCGGCCACGCTCTTCAAGCTCGTTCAGAAGCTGCCGGTCGTCGGCACCATGATGTTTGTCGGCGCCCACCCGGACGACGAAAACAACGGCTTTATGACCTATGGCAACAAGGGCCTTCACCTGAACACCTCGTACCTGGTGATGAACTGGGGCGAGGGCGGCCTGAACCAGATCGGCCCCGAGCTATACGGCGCGCTGGGCGTGCTGCGCTCGCAGGAGCTTGCCTCCGCGCGCGTGCTCGACGGCGGCAGGCAGCTGCACATGGAGACAATAACGGACGGCCAATACGATTCCTACGACTTTGGCTACTCCATTTCCCTGGCGGAGACGCTTGGCGTGAACCGCTCCGGCGAGCCGCTCGATGGCATCGAGGGCATCTGG
Source organism: uncultured Eubacteriales bacterium (assembly GCA_934630445.1). GTDB lineage: Bacteria > Bacillota > Clostridia > Oscillospirales > Butyricicoccaceae > CAKTWY01. Next base: position 9,794 of record CAKTWY010000028.1, on the reverse strand, counting down.
CCGTATGAGACCATGCTTGCCGAGCTCGTGCGCCATATCCGCACCGAGCGGCCCGATGTGATCTTCACCAACCACAGCCGCCTGGCGACCGATCACGGGCAGCATCAGGCCACCGGCACGCTCGTGTGGATGGCCGTGCAGAAGGCGGGCGACCCCGACTACAAGCTGGAAGGCGAAGCGGCCGCGCTCCTGCCGTGGACGCCGGCGATCGCCTACACCAGGAACAATGCTGAATGCAGCCTCCCCGGCGCCGTCGTGAAGACGGTCGACGTGGGCGTATACGACCCGGTGCTCGGCATGAGCTACGCGCAGATCGGCGCGCTTTCCCGCGCGTTCCATAAGTGCCAGGGCATGAACAGCATCCCGAATATGGAGCCCTCGAACACCAACTGGACGCCCATGTGGAAAGACGACGGCGTGGTTGTGCATGCCAATTCCGATGTGCTGGAGGGTGTCGACGTTTCGCTCTCGCGCATCTATGACCTCATTGACGACGCGGGTGCCAAAGCCGCCGTCAAAGCGAAGATCGATGCGCTTTCCGCGCTCATCGCTTCCATCACCGCCAATACCAGGGCGAGCTATCTCCCCGATGAGCTGCAGGCGAAGATCGAGGACGACGTCATCGAGGGCCTTGCCCTCGTGCGCGAGGCGATCGCCGCTGCGGATGCGATCCCCGACGAGGTGCAGCGCGACTATGCGCTGGGCATGCTGCGCGACAAGGAGACGGATTTCATTGACCTTGCAAACCTCCTCTTCGGCGTGGAGCTGGCTGTGACGACGAGCGAAAGCGACAGAAACGTCACGCCCGGCCAGACGCAGAGCGGCGCGAAGGACCTTACCGTGACCCCGACGATCTACAACCGCGGCGTCACCGATATCGGCAGCGTCGCGCTGGAAATCGAAGTCGCCGGCGGCTGGAGCGTCGAAGGCGGCGCAGTGTCCTCAGTCGGCGCGCTGCGCGCTGAGACTTCCGCAAACAAGGCGTTTTCCGTGCGCCCGGCGGGTACGGCGTATACCGGCCCCTATGACGCCGCGCCGGTGACGGCGCATGCCGAGTGGAGCTACGGCGGCCAGACCATTCCCGTCAGCTGCGAGCTGGAGATGCGCCTTGTGCCGAAGCTCTCCCTCAGCGTCTCACCGGAAAACACGATGCTCATCAAAAAGGATGAAGCCATTACCACCACTGTGGACGTCGTCGTCAAAAACAACACCGTGTCGGCCGCGTCGGGCAATGTGACCATCGCGCTCCCCGCCGGCTGGACGGCGGACGCTGCCTCCAAGCCCTACTCCATCCCCGCGGAAAACGGCGAACAGGCCGTTTCGTTCGACGTTACGCTGCCCAAGGGCGCTGCGGCGGGGGATTATACCGCGAAGATCTCCGCCTCGCTCGGGAGCGAAGCGTTCAGCCAGGGCTTTTCCACCATCGCCTACGATCATATCGATACAAAGCTGTATTACACGCCGAGCGTGGCGAACATCTCCCTTGTGGATATGAAAGTCGCGCCTGTCAAGGTCGCGTACGTGGACACCGGCAAGGATACAATGTACGAGTATCTGCGCATGATGGGCTTTGACGTGACTGTGATCGACAATTACGACCTCCTGAAGGCTCCGGACCTCGCGTCGAAGTACGATACCATCGTCATCGGCACGCAGGGCTACAGCAATTCCAACCCGAAAAAGGCCGACCTCGTCGCTGCCAACGCCAACCTGCTCGACAATTTCGTCGCCAAGGGCGGAAATATGATCGTGCAGTACAACGGCAGGGGCTGGGATGCTTCCTATGCGCCCGCGCCCTTTGACCTGGCCGGGTCGGTCAATATCAACAATGAAAACGCGGACATCACCCTCAACCCCGCTGTGGCCGGGAGCGAGGATTTCCGCTATCTCCTGGGCGGATCGGATGACGTCAACACCATCACCAAAGCGGATTTTGAAGGCTGGTTCCAGCAGATTTCCGAGTGGACGCCGAACAATGCCTCCTTCGCGGCAGACGACAGCGATTATCTGCGCGTGTTCTGGGGTGCGGACCCTGACCCGAAGGCCGAAGATGGGCGCCTGGGTGAAAACCGCTATCCCTGGCTGGTTAAAAAAGTCGGCGACGGCTACTGGCAGTACACCTCCGTCGTGTGGCATCTGCAGCTCGACCATCTGGTTCCGGGCGCATACCGCATGTTTGCAAACGCCGTCAGCCTGCCGTATAACAACGAGCACGCCAAGCCGTCCACCGGCGGCGGAAGCCATGTTGTGGTGCCGGACACCGGCAGTGGTACGCCCGTGGTCCAGCCTCCGGAAGAGCCTGTCACGCCGGATGTAAGCGACGCGGTCACCACCACTACCGTCAAGGTCGATCCGGCGGACAACGGCGCGTACCTCAGCGCTGAAAAGGCCGACGAGGCGCTCGCGCTTGCGGTGAAGGCTGCCGCTCAGGCGGGAACGAAGGCAGGACTTGAACTGGTCGCGGCCGCTTCCCCGCTTACGCTTGAAAAGGGCGCGCTCGACGCGCTGAGCGATCAGCTCGAGCTGCTGGTCGTCACCACTCCTGACGGCCGCGTCAGCTTTGATCGCAAGGCGATGGATCATATCGCCGCCTCTGCCGATGGAGACGTCGTCATCGCGGTGGAAAAGCTCGATGATACGCGCCTTACCGCGGCTGAAAAGACCGCTGCGGGCAATATGCCGGTGTTTGATCTCACCGTCACCAGCGGCGCGGCTGAAATTTCCGGTTTCGGCGACGGCCTTGTGAAGGCCGAGCTGGCGCCGGATGCGGCAGATGTACTGGATGCAAACAAAATTGTCGCATATGCCATCGATGAGAACGGTGCCAAAACGCTGATCCCCCTCTCGCGGTACGACGCCAAGACGGGGCTTCTCAAATTTGTCGCACCGTATCCGGGCCGCTTTACGGCGGGATATGTCGATGTCAGCTATCTCGACGTCGCGCGCACAGCATGGTACGCGGGCGCGGTGGACTTTGTCTCCGCGCGCGGATTGTTCAGCGGTTTTGAAAACAAATTTGACCCCGATGAGACGATGACGCGCGCCATGTTTGCCACCGTGCTTGCGCGCCTTGACGGGGCCGATCTTGGAAGCTACAGCGCCTCCCCCTTCACCGATGTTCCGGCCGGAACCTGGTATACGCAGGCTGTGGCCTGGGCTGCGGACAAAGGCATTGTAAACGGCGTCGGCGGCGGCCGCTTTGATCCGGACGGCAATATCACCCGCGAGCAGATGGCCGTCATGCTGATCAACTACATCGATTACGCCGGCATCAAACTCGAGAAAACTTCGGTCGGGCGCTTTGCGGACGACGCAAGCATCAGCTCCTGGGCACAGGACGCCGTCAGAACAGCACGTGCGTATGGGCTGATCAGCGGCGTGGGCGAGAATATCTTCAGCCCCGCGGCCAGCGCGGACCGCGCGAGCGTCGCCACCATCTTTATGAACTTTGTGACAAAGCTTGTCGGGTAAGATCCCCTTGCCCCGCATCCGCTCCGGCGCGCAGGCTCCTGCGCGCCGGAGCGGCAGATGACGCATCAACCCATATATTTAGGAGGAAAAAACCATGAGAGCAAAAAACGTCAGGCTGACAGCGCTCGCGCTGAGCATCCTCTTCGTGTTTTCGGCCTTTGCCGGCTGTACGAGCAAAACGCCGGCTGAAACGCCGCCCGCGAATACCGGAACACCCGCCGCGCAGGACCCCGCGCCAGCCCCGGAACCGGCTCCGGCGAACGAACCTGTGGTCGTCAAATTTCCGACCTTCCAGATCGGCGTGAATTCCTTCGCTCCCGTTCTGGAAAAGGCGGTAGCCGATTTCAACACCCAGAACGAAGGCAAAATCAAGCTTGAGGTCGAAGAGATCCCGGGCGATCAGGCATACAACGACAAGATGAAGGTCCTGCTTTCCGCCGATCAGCTGCCCGACGTCATCTACACCGGCGGCTACAATCTCCTCGATCTTGCGCTGGAGAAGAACGCGGTTATGGACCTGACCCCGTATTTCGATGCGGACCCCGAGTGGAAGGCGATGTTCAGCGATATTGCCATCCGCAACAACAGCCGTGACGGAAAAATTTACGGCGCGCCGATGCAGGCGGACCTGATCGGGTATTTTTACAACAAAGAGCTTTTCGACCAGGCGGGCGTATCCGTGCCGAAGACGTGGGATGAGTTCTTTGACGTCTGTGCCAAGCTGAAGGAAGCCGGCATCACGCCCATGTCGATGGATACCGCCGATTCCGGCTGGGTCACGAGCCTGTGGCTCATGGCAATGGTCGGCACAAACGGCGCCCAAGGCAATGCCTTTGCCAACCAGTCCAACCCGACCGATTACAATACGCCGGAGTTTATCGATGCGGTCGGGAAGATCCAGACGCTGTTCCAGCAGTACACCACCAGCGATGCCGCGGGCGGCAATTACGACGTCGCGGCCAATGCGTTCTGCTCGGGCGAGACGGCTATGATCGCCAACGGCCCGTGGATGATCGCGGATTTCAGTAATCCGGACATGGCGCCGGAAGGCTTCGACGCGAAGCTTGGCGCGGCGTGCTTCCCGGGCGGCGGCATTATCGACGACGTGCCGATCGGTTACCTCATCGGCGCAAAGGAAAAGGAAACGCAGGACGCCGCTGTCGAGTTTGTCAAGTATATGACCGGTCCTGAGGTCGGCTCGATGGCCCTTGAGATGATCGGACAGATCTCGGCCAACACGAAGGTCGCCGTCGACGATGAGATCAAGGCCAAGTATCCCCTTCTTGCCGAACTGGTTTCCGCTGCAAATGGAGCGGAGTACCGCTTCAGCTACCATCAGGCGCTTTGGTATCCGAACACGGTCGACGTGATTTCCACCATCTATCCGCCGCTTGCGCTCGGCCAGATGACGCCTGAGGCGTTTGCCAGCGCATTGACGGAAGCTGCTGCCAAAAACTAAAACCCGCGCCCGGCACAGCGCCGGGCAGACCGCGCCGGACCGGCTGTATCCGCCGCTCCGGCGCGGTCTGCCCCAAATGGGCGGCCGGCGTGTCAATTGCGCGCCGCAAAGCGCCGGCCTGCTCCGGAAAAGAGAAGACGCAAAGGGTTTACTGACAAGCTGAAAATAGAAAGGTGGTGCTGTACAGTGGCGAAAAACAGAATTTGGATCGCCCTTTTTCTTCTGCCGGCGCTGATTATTTTTGCATGTATTTTTGCCTGGCCGATCATTCAGGTTGTTTTTTCATCCTTTTTTGAATGGAAGGGCATGTCCGGGCATATGACCTTTGTCGGCCTTGAAAATTACATACAGATGTTTACCGGCGACCGCATTTTCAACCGCGCCTTTTGGAACACGCTCATTTGGGTCCTCCTGCAGGCCACGGTTCATGTCGCGCTCGGCACGACGGTTGCGATCATCCTGTCAAAAAAGCCGTTTGGCTGGAAGGCGGTGCGCAGCATTTATATGTTTCCGAACATCATCTCCCTCTCGGTGCTCGGCATCGTGTACTTAAATCTCTTCAACGCCAGGATCGGCATCGTGAACGTGCTGATCCGGATGCTTCCCGGCATGGAGTCGTTCAACCAGAACTGGTATTTTGACAATGCCACGGCCTTCGGCACGGTCACGTTTACATGGCTCGTTTTCGCGGGCCTGGTGACGATCCTGGTCCTTGCCGAAATCATGAGCATTTCTCCTGATATTTACGAGGCGGCAAAAATCGACGGCGCGGGCGGCTTTCAGATCGACCGCTATATCACGCTGCCGCTTCTGCGCAACATTCTGGGAACCAGCGTGATCCTGTCCGCGACAAGCATGCTCAAGGAATTTGAGCTCATTTATCTGACGACGAACGGCGGCCCGGATATCGCCACGATGAATCTGCCGCTGTATATCTATAAGACGTCACTGATTGAAAACAATTACGGATATGCCAACGCTGTCAGCACCATCACCATCATTGCGGGCATCCTGATCATTGTTTTTGCCAACCGCCTGTTCCGCATGGAGCAGTCGGACAACGCGTAAGGGAGGCGCAAAAATATGCCGATAAAAGAAAGCGGCGGGGTGCGCTTCGTGATATGCCGCGTTTTTCAGTACGCGCTGCTGCTTGCGATCGTCCTGCTGTCCGTCATTCCGATTTTGTGGGTCATTTTGTCTTCCTTCAAAACCAATCAGGAAATTTTGTCAAATCCGCTGGCCCTGCCCGCCAGGTGGAGCTTTGACGGGTATGTCGCCGCGTTCAGGATCGCGCCTTTGACGACATTTTACGCAAACAGCATCCTCGTTTCCCTCTTCAGCACGGTGTTTAATGTTCTGTTCATCAGCATGAGCGCCTACGTCGTCGCGCGCTTTGAATTTGCGCTGAAAAAATTTGTGTTCATGCTCTTTTCCTTTTCCCTTCTCGTACCCATGACGGCGCTCATGCTGCCGGTGTATATGCTCGTGCAGTCGGCGCTCATGCTGGATACAAAAATCGGGCTGGTCTTCGTATACATTTCCCTCGGCTTTCCGACGACGTTCTTTATCATGCGCAGTTATTTTTTGAGCTTTTCAAAAAGCATTGAGGAAGCGGCCTATATCGACGGCTCCGGTTTTCTGAACACCTTTTTTAAGATCGTCCTGCCCATTGCAAAGCCCGGCATGGCCACCGCGGCCATCCTGCAGTTCCTCATGGCGTGGAACGAATTTTTTTACGCGCTGGTGCTCACCTCGTCGGTCAAAGCGCGCACGCTTCCGCTCGCAATCAATTATTTTTCCTCGCAGTTCAGCCGCAATTATACGGCGATGTTTGCCGCCATTACGGTGATCGTGCTGCCGAGCATCCTGATCTATCTGCTTCTGCAAAGGCAGGTGGTCGACAGCCTCGCCGCAGGAGCGGTGAAGGGGTAGGAAGCTGTGACAGCGCCGGGAAAGAATGGAAGAGTGATGAAACGAAAAGAGCTGTCCTTCCGCGCAAGATTTTTGATGATCGTCGCCGCCATCGCCGCAGTTTCCGTAGGCGCGTCCAGCGTCTTTTTCTACATCACGCTTGAAAAAAGTCTCAGCAGCAAAATCAACGCGTACATACAGGATTTTTCCGGCCAGGTCAACGACCTCATCGACAGTCGCCTTGAGGCGGTCAACCTTGTCGCGCTCTCGCTCATGTCGAGTACGTCGCTGCGCGACGGACTGCAGCTTACCGCAACGGACGAAAAAATGCAGCGCCACAAAACCGTCGTTGTGGAGGATCTTCTCCGGCAGCTGCTGCTTTTTGACGCGGCGTGGAGCAATAAATATATCAACTCCGTCTTTATCTTTCTTTCAGAAGACGAGTGCTACAGTGTGCAGCGCAACAGCATTCCCTCTGTCGCGCTTGCCAACAACCGCGAAGCGTATCTGCAGGCGAAGCAAAACCGCACCCAAAACAGGCTCCTGCTTGTGAGCGACCCGAACAACTACTATATCGCATACCCCATCAGCGACCTGAACCTTGGGCGGGATATCGCGACCATGGTACTGACCGTTCCCAAAAATATCTTTGCGCTGACGGAAAAGTTCACCTCCGCCTATGCGTCCATGGCGCTCAGCGTTTATGATGCCGGCGGCAGGATCTACTGTACGCTCGCGCAGGACGACGCGGACGGTGCGCTTGACCGGCTCTATCAGGCCGGGGCATTTTCCGGCGGGGATTTTACGCGCCATGAGCTGGGCGGCTACGCATGCCTTGTGAAGCAGGAGCAGCTTTCGCGCTTTGGGCTGATATCGCTGATCGTCATTCCGGAAAATGAAGCGTTTTCCGACCTGCAGCGTGTGAGCGCAGGCTTTTTCGTCATGCTCGCGGTGCTTCTGCCCATCCTGCTGGCCATTTGCTATTCGCTCGCGGCAGCCATGACGCGGCCGATCGACAAAATGATGTCGGTGATCAACGACATCGGCCGCGGCAATTTCAGCGCCACGATGGAGCGCAGCGGCATCACCGAGATCAATGAACTGCAGGACGTGCTCGAGCATATGTCGTCGGAGATCGAGCGCCTCATCAGCGAGGTATACGAGCGGCGCATCATTGAAAAGGAAAGCGAACTGAAGTTCCTGCAGGCGCAGATCAATCCGCACTTTTTGTTCAACGCGCTTGAGTGCATCTCCTGGCAGGCGACCGACGCCGGGCAGGAAAAGCTGTCGGAGATGGTGTGGTCGCTCGGGCAGCTGCTGCGCGCGGGCATCTATCTGCGTGAGGATGAGAAAGTCACGTTCCGGGAGGAGTTTGAATATATCGGTTTTTATCTTTACCTGCAGAAGGCGCGCTTCGGGGAAAAACTGCAGATATCGACCGAGGTCCGCCAGCAGGAGATTTTCGATATGCTGCTGCCGAAGCTTGCGCTGCAGTGCATTGTCGAGAACGCCGTTGTGCACGGCCTGGAAAACAAGCGCGGCCAGGGCTCGGTCAATGTCTTTGCAGAGCTTTACGGCGGCGATGTGATCGTGCATACGGTGGATAACGGCGTGGGCTTTGACGCGCAGAAGCTCGATCTCGACCATCCGCCGGACGGAGGGGCGGGCGTGCGCAGCCATGTCGGGCTTTACAACACCAATAAGCGCCTGAAGCTGTTTTACGGCGAGCACTACGGCCTTACCATTAAAAGCACGCCGAGCAAAGGCACCGAGGTGATCATCCGTTTGCCGCAGGACAGGGGGGAGATGCGTGTACAAGGCGCTGATCGTCGACGATGAACAGTATATCTGCGAAGGGATCCGCAGCCATATCGCCTGGGAAGCGTTCGACGTGGACGAGGTGTTTATCGCCGGGGATGGGATCGAGGCGCTTGAGATGGTGCAGAAACAGGCGCCGCATATCGTCATTACCGATATCCGCATGCCGGGTATGGATGGGCTTGCGCTGGCAAAGCACCTGCGGGAGGACTTTCCGCAGATCAAGGTTGTGATCCTGTCCGGTTATGCGGATTTTTCTTATGCGCAGACGGCGCTGCGCTATGGCGTCGTCGATTTTGTGCTCAAGCCTACAAAGGTCAGTAAAATATCCGACGCGATTGCCAAGGCCATCGATGCGCTCCGCGCGGAGGAGCATTCGCGCAGCCGCATCCAGGAGCTGGAACACACCATCTCCGACAATCAAAAGCTGATTTTGGAAAAGCAGCTTGCAGATGTCATTCTCGACCGGCTTCCGGTGCAGGGCCTCGCGTTCGCGCAGGGCTTTTCGCTTCAGGGCTTTGTTATGCTCCTGATTGAGCAGAGTTTTGAAAATCCGAGCAGGCAGCGCGCGGATACCGCCTTTGCAAGCCTTGCAAATATCGTTTCTCTGGTGTTTGATCAGTTCCGCAGCCTGTTTATCCCCCTGACGCGCACTGCCGCATGCGTTATTCTGCGCACGGAGGGCAGACTGACGGACGACGCGATGCGCGACATTCTGGTGGCCTGCGAGGAGGTCATCTCCATCCCTGCGGAAAATACGCTGTCCGTGTCCTTCAGCATCGCCATCAGTGCGTACCACGAGGGCTGCGCGCAGCTTTCCCAGGCGTATCGTGAAGCGCATGCTGCGATGCAGAACCGTTTTTATGAGCAGAACAGCGTTTATCTGTATCTCAAAAACAAACAAAACTGCGGCGGCGCCGAACCTGCCTTTGAATCATATGTGGACAGGATCCTCAGCTGCGCGCGCTCCCGCCAGGAGCATGAAGCGGTCGGCCTTCTCGAGGAGCTGATCGCGCGTTTGGAAGCGGTGCGCCAGCCCATCGATTACGTCAAAAACATGGCCGCTTTTCTCTACTCGCTGCTGGTCAGGCTCATGCCGCAAAACACCAGACAGGCGCTTTCCACGGGGTATGGA
>CAKTWY010000027.1 GCA_934630445.1 uncultured Eubacteriales bacterium | reverse complement strand
CGGCTACTTCCTCGATGACATGCTCGGCAGCGCCGTTTTTCAGCGTGATGCCGATGCCGACATATGTGTTCTGTGTGGGGTAGCTCGTCTCGTATTCCCCGGCCGGAATGTAGTGGGAGTACTTGTCGTCGTAGCTGCGGATCAGCGCGTCGGCCAATTGGTCAAAGAGCGCAGGATCTTCCTCAAAAAGCTTGGTGAGAAAATGCTTCATCGCACTGGTCTCGCCGTCAGATTCCAGCGAGTACGTCTCGAGAATCTCACAGATGAGTTCCAGTTTTTCATAAAGCGCCTCGCCCTGCCCCGGCGCTTCCGTCTCAGCCGCAAAGGCCGATACCGAAAGGGAAAACAGGAGCGCCAGCACGAGGAAGAAGGACAGCACGCGTCTTTTCAATCTTTTCATATGATCTCTCTTTCCAGACCGCGGTCGAGCGCACGCCGTTTCTCGCAGGCGCTGCCGGGCCTTCAACCGGTGCGAAATGTCTTCGCAAAACATTACATCCTGTCGGGCGCCTCGACGCCGATGATGTCGAGCACATTTGCAATGACCGTTTTCGCCGCAAGGCAAAGCGCGATACGCGCCCCGCGTACATCGCCCGGCGCGTCCTTGATGCGGCAATCGGTATAGAAGCGGTGGAAAGCCGCCGCCGTCTCGGACGCGTAGCGGTTCAGGCGCGACGGCTCACGGTCGCGCGCGGCCAGGCGCACCTCCTCAGGCAGTTTGGAGAGCTGACGGATGAGGGAAAGCTCCGCTTCCTCCGTCAGAAGGGAAAAGTCGCCTGTCGCAGACGCTTCGATCCCCTCGGCCTGGAGATTCCTGACAATGCTCATGATGCGCGCGTGCGCGTATTTCACGTAATAGACGGGATTCTCGCTGTCCTGCCGCACGGCGAGGCCGAGATCGAACTCGAGATGCGTATCGGCCGCGCGCGAATTGAAGAAGAAGCGCGCCGCGTCGACCGGAATCTCATCGAGAAGGTCGGAAAGCGAGATCGCCTTGCCGGTGCGCTTGGACATACGCACCACCTCGCCGTCGCGCATCAGGCGCACGAGCTGCATGAGAACGATCTCGAGCCGGTGCGAGCCGTCCAGGCCGAGCGCGTCGAGCGCAGCCTTCAGGCGCGCGACATGGCCGTGGTGGTCCGCGCCCCAGACATTGATTACGCGGTCAAAGCCGCGTTTTTCAAACTTTTCGCGGTGATAGGCGATGTCCGCCGCAAAATACGTGTAAAAGCCGTTGGCGCGCATGAGCACGTCGTCTTTTTCACAGCCGAAATCCGTCGTTTTCAGCCAGAGGGCGCCGTCTTTCTCATACGTGTGCCCGCTCTTTTTCAAAAGCTCCATCGTCTCTTTGACATAGCCGGCATTGTGCAGCTCGCTCTCGCAGAACCAGCGGTCATACTCGATTTTATACCGCTTCAGGTCGCTCTTCATGCGCGCGATGTTGCGCTTCAGGCCAAAGGCGGCAAGCGCGTCGCGCCGCTCGCGCTCGGACACATGGAGGTATTTGTCGCCGTATTCGTCGATAAAATCCCCGGCAAGTTCGCGGATATCGTCGCCGTGGTACCCGTCCTCCGGGAAGGCGAAGCTCTCCTCGCCGCGCAGTGCCTGGATATAGCGCGCTTCGAGCGACTGGGCAAACTTTTCGACCTGGTTGCCCGCGTCATTGATCAGAAATTCGCGCCAGACGTCGTTGCCTGCGCGTGAAAGCACCTCGGCGATGCAGTCGCCGAGCACGCCGCCGCGCGCGTTGCCCATATGCATGGGGCCGGTGGGGTTGGCGGAGACGAACTCGACCATGATCTTCTCCGGATGCGCGGCCTTCGAGCGGCCGTAGTCCGCCCCCTCCGCCGCGATATCAGCCACGACCGCCTCGAACCACCTGTGGCCGAGATGGAAGTTGATAAAGCCTGCGCCCGCCACATCCACGGACGAGAAGAGTGAATCTTCCAGCGACATGTGCCGCACGACGGCATCGGCGATCATGCGCGGAGCGCGGCGCAGCGTTTTCGCGGCCTGCATGGCAAAGCTCGAGGCGTAGTCTCCGTTGGACGCGTCCTTGGGGATTTCGACCGGGATGCCTTCAAACGCCGCTTGCGGAAGCTCCCCCGCCGCGGCGGCCGCCTCATAGCCTGCAAGCACAAGCTTCTGCGCTTCTTCCTGCGCTTTGACGATATAATTCATGCTTCTTACACCTCTGTCAGTTTTTAAGACTCTGCTGCGCGCCGGCAAGCTCTTTCACATCGATGGCGATCATATTGCAGCCTGCGAGCGCGTGATCGATCTCAACGGCATAATCCACTTTCAGGCTTCCGCCGCTGTCGGATAAGGTATTGTGGATGCTCTTGGTGCTCACGCAGATCGTCACTGCGCCGGCCCCTGTCTCATACATGGAATTGTGGCGCCGCCCCTCTTCGAACATCAGATGCCCCGGATTCGAGCCGGAGCGCATGAGCGTGACGCAGCGCGGCTCGACCTTCAGCGTCGTTGTGGTACCCTGCAGCCCGGTCAGTTCAGACTCCTGATAGGTGATATAATACCGCTTGTCTTTCCTGTAAAGCCGCCCGTTTGTCACCAGCTCGATGACCTCGTTATCGCAGCCCTCGAAAAGCTGTGTGCCGCGGATGGATATAAGTACGTCTTTTTTCATATTTTTTGATTACGCTCCTAACGTTGTATGCCCGCGCGCAGCGCAGCGCCGTCACTCCGCCGCATAGGCTCCGATGTCGACAAACTCGGCGTTTTCGGCGATATCCTGCCCCAGAAACAGAGAGGCCTGCTTCGCAAAGCCCTCAACATTATCCGATACAAAATACCGCGCGCGGCCCGTCTTTTCCCTGCACGCGGTGCGCCCCGTCTCGCCGAGGAGCGAGCGGGCGTAGCGCGCAGCCTCCCGGCCGGGACTGACAAGCGCCACGTCCGGGCCAACGACATCGCGGATGACCCCCTCCAGCAGCGGGTAGTGCGTGCATCCCATGATGAGCGTGTCTATGCCGAAATCGCACACCGGGGCCAGATATTCGCGCGCCATTGTCTCAATCACGATGTCGCCGCGCTCCACGCGCCCGTTTTCCACAAGGGGCACAAAAAGCGGGCATGCCTGCTCGACGACCTCGGCGGCAGGCAGGTATTCGCGCAGCATGCGCGTATAAGCGCCGGAACGGATCGTGCCCGGCGTGCCGATGATGCCCACGCGCCCTGTGCGCGTCACTTTCGCGGCGCGCTCCACCGAAGGGCGCACCACGCCGATGATGGGAATATCGTATGCGCCCGCGGCAAGCTCCATCCCGGCGGAAGACACCGTTCCGCACGCAATAACGATTGCCTTGATATCAAAGGTCTGCAAAAACGCGATATCCTGCCTGGCATACTTTATGACAGTCTCGCGGCTCCTCACGCCGTACGGTACGCGTCCTGTGTCGCCGAAATAGATGATATCCTCCTCCGGCATGGCGGAAAGCACCTCTGCCACGGCGGTCAGCCCGCCAAGTCCCGAGTCAAAAATACCGATCGGTCTGTTGTCCATCCCCGCCTCAGACTTCCTGCGCGAGCGCAATGAGGCGTGTAATCAGCTCTTTGTACGGGATACCCGCAGCCTCCATCAGCTTGGGATACATGCTGATGGAGGTAAAACCGGGCAGCGTGTTGATCTCGTTGAAAATGATCTTCCCGTCCGAGCGGCGGCGGAAGAAGTCCGCCCGCGCAAGGCCGCGGCAGCCGAGCGCCCTGTATGCGCGCACCGCCAGGTCGGAAAGCGTTTTCGCGTCGTCCTGCGAAATACGCGCAGGGATGAACAGCTCGCTCTTCCCGTCAATATACTTCGCCTCATAGGAATAGAACTCGCGGCACGGGGCGATCTCCCCGACGACGGGCGCGATGGGCGCGGCGTTGCCGAGAACGGCAGTCTCCAGCTCCTGCCCGTCGATAAATTCTTCGATCAAAACCTTATCATCGTACTGCGCCGCAACGAGCAGCGCGCGCTCAAGGGCTGCCCGGTCGGACGCCTTCGACACGCCGACGGAAGAGCCGGAAGACGCGGGCTTTACAAACATCGGGTACGCGCCGATGCGCCGCTCAGCGCCTGTGATGACCGCTTCCATCCCGGTCGTAAGCTCCGCGCGATGCACGAGCATGAACGCCGCCTGCGGGATGCCCGCCGCGTCGCAGATGACCTTCGTCACGGTTTTATCCATCGCCGCAGCTGAGGCGCACACACCCGAACCGACGTACGGGATGCCCGCGATCTCCAGCAGGCCCTGCATGGTGCCGTCCTCTCCGTTCGCGCCGTGCAGGACCGGGAACACGCAGTCGACCGGGAGCACGGAAGAGCCTTCCTCTCCGAGAACGATAATGCCGCCGACGCTGCGGTCCGGCACGAGGAACGCGGGAACGTTCGCCGCGTCCTCCTCCCATCTGCACGCACGCATATCCTCGATCGAGCCGCTGTACAAAAGCCAGCGCCCATCCTTGGCGATGCCGACGGACAGAACTTCAAATTTTTCACGATCTATATTTTCAATCACCGAGGCCGCCGACATGCATGAAACCTCATGCTCCGTCGAAACGCCTCCAAACAGTACGAGAATATTCTCTTTTGCCACGCGCTGATGCCCCCGTTCATCATCTGTGATCTGCCGCCCAGCGGCTGCGGTCAGTGGTAAAACAAAAATGCTGCGCCGCACGCGCGTTTACAGAACGCAGCCGTGCGTCGCGTTTCTGCATCTTTAAATAAGCGCCTGCGCTTATTCAAAAACACTATATCATAAAGCTGCATTTAAATCAATTTCAGAAGGCGTGTCCGGCAGAAATTTCAAATAAAATTCAAGCGCCACGCTTCGACAGACGCACGGGAACCAGTACCCCCTCCATCGCCGCGCCTCATCAGCCAAGCAGCCCCAAATGCTCGAGAAGGATCTTCAGCCCCATCAAAATCAATACCACGCCTCCGAACAGCTCGGCCTTTGATTTGTATTTCGCGCCGAAAACATGCCCGACCTTCACGCCGATGGCGGAGAGCACAAACGTCGTCAGGCCGATCAGACTGACTGCGGAAACGATTTCCACCCGCAGGAAGGCAAACGTAACGCCCACGGCGAGCGCGTCGATGCTCGTGGCAACGGCGAGCGGCGCCATCGCCTTAATCCCGAACGACGCGTCAAGACATTCCGCCCCGGAGCGGGATTCGCGGATCATGCTCGCGCCGATCAGCGCAAGGAGAACGAACGCGATCCAGTGGTCAATATTGGTGATAAACGATTCAAACTGCGTTCCGAGAAAATAGCCCGCCAGCGGCATCAGCGCCTGCGCGCCGCCGAAATAGAGACCCACCGTCAAAGCATGCGCGGGGCGCACGCTCTGGACGGAAAGCCCCTTACATACCGCCACGGCAAAAGCATCCATCGACAGCCCGACTGCAATAATGAAAAGTTCCCAAAAGCTCATGACTGTTCCTCCAAGCAATGATTTCACGGCGGTTTGGGACAAAAAAAGAGACCCACCCGCCTATCTGGCAGATAAGTCTCGTCGTTTCAGATAAAGCCAGGAAGAAACTTCCAGTATGTTGGCAGATACCACGCGTATAGCGCCGACTACTCCCTTATTTCGGTTTACAATACCATATTCGTACAAAGATGTCAAGGGAATTCTTCCATCCGTCTGAGAGCCATACCCGGCATACACTCCATTCCTATGCCGTCGGTCACGCGGCTATGCCCCGGAAACAGGATTTTACCGCTCGGTTTCCGGCGGATGCTTTTCTTTTTCCTCCAGCTTTTTGAAATGCCGCCAATACGCGATCAGCCCGATCAAGCTCACCGAAGCGGTCGCTGTGAGAACAACAGCGGCCAGGCTGTAGTTGCCGATGCCGATCGCATCCCCGCCGAGCGTAGAGGTAATGATCGACGGGATGCGCGCCGCGCCTGTGATCAGCAAAAACGTCGACAGCTTCATCGGCGTCAGACCGACAAAATACATCATGACGTCTTTGGGCGTTCCGGGCATCAGATAAAAGAGGAACATCAGCGTATTCAGGCGCTTCGACTCGCGCACGAAGCGGAAGGAGTAGAGTTTTTCGCGCGTGATGAAAGCCTCGACAATATGCACACCGAAGCGCTTTGTGATCGCATAGATCACGGCGCTGCCGGCAGCGCTGCCGAGCGTACACCACAAAAGCCCTTCCCACGCGCCGAAGGCATATCCCGCGCCGATTTCAACCGCCTCGCCGGGGAGGATCGTGATAATCGTCTGTACCACGCGGATCCCAAAAAAGGCCAGTCTGCCCCAAACGCCGTGTGCGTCGACCCAAAGGCGGAACTGCTCGGCGTCTTCGATAAATGCGATCAGCGGCCTGCCGATCACAACGGCAATCACCGCAAAAAATGCAAGCGCGATGGCAAGCGACAGGATACTGACAATTCGCCTGCGGCGCATATATGCCGCATCCTGAACAGGCTTGTCCGTTTTTTCAAATTTACGCTCCGGTATGCGCGGAGCGCTTTTTTTCATCTCCATGGGCTCTCCTTCTGTCACGTGCTGCCGGGGGTGCCGGCAGAACCGGCACTCCCGATGCGGCCGGCCCGCACGGCCGCCGCTTTACAGACACGTGTGCTCTTTCTTTTATTATAACGGCACAGCGTGACAAAAGGCTTCTTTTTTTCTTAAATAATTTTTAAATTTTTGTTTTCCCGACATATAATCCGCTCCGCCCAAAGGCGGCATGTCCGGCGTGCGTTACATGACAAGCGTGCCGTTCTCATCCTGGAGCAGGAGAAGGATGCTCTCCTGCTGGCCGGTGGCAGCGTTGACATACACAAGAACGCTGCGCCCGCCCGGATCTTTGCACAGGAACTCGTGGCAGTACACCTCATTTTCCCCCGGTGTGGGGATCACGGCCATGCGGTGCGACTGGACTGCCAGCGGCGCGACAAGCGCTGCTTTTGCCGCTTCCTCGCTGACCGGCGCGGCCGGCGTTTCGCGCTCACGGTGGTTTTCGATATACCCCATGGCCTCGAAACCGAGGATTTCGCCGTTGTCAAGCGCGACAGACACCTTGACGAGGTCGGGATAGAAGATGGTTCCCTCCTTCTCCGCGGCGAAATTCGCCGTGAGCACGCCTTCCCTCTCATAATAATACGTTTCCGTCATGTCGGCAAATCCGTTCTTTTCCAGGAAGGCGGCGGCATAGCTGAGCGCCTGCTCAGCGCTCAGTGTATATTCCATCACCTCGCGGCCGCTGAGCATCATCACCGGCGCGCCGCCCTGTTTGGAGATATCGACCGTCGCGCCGGAACGGGAAGAAAAGCTGTAGACAGGAACGCTTCCTCCCCCCTCGCCGGCGAACATGATGACGTCCTCCCGCTCGCCGAGCACGGCTGCCGCGCGCCGCCGCGCATCGGCGTCGCCGACGACCCCGCGCCCTTTGATATACTGCGGCGTCCTGCGTGAGAGGTGGTCGGAAAACGGGCCGTCATAAATCAGCCCCGCGTATTCGGGAAATTCGTTTTCCACGCCGCCGAAAATGCCGTAGTCCGTATCGTCGCCCACAGAGGCGGCGCTCACGGCCAGTTCCGGTGCCGTACCAAAAGCGAGCGCGCCTTCATCCATGCGGACCTTGATTTCATAAAGGCCGTCCGCGAGCGCATCCGCCGCCGATGCGAGCGCGCAGGTATTCCCGCTCCTGCGCCGTCGGCTCCGTTCCCGCCGCGGCCGAGCGCAGAAGCGAGAACGCATAGCCGCCGGCCTGGGCGATATACCGCTGCGTCTTCTCCAGATTTTCATCGTAGATCGGAAGCTGCGACAGCGCGGCGGCGGCGTTTGACGCCTCGCGCCAGACCTCCGCGGCGGAGGTGCAAAGGAAGGCCCCGCTCGCATATTGACACTTCTCGAGCGCGCCGTCGAGCGTCGAAACGCTCGTGATCAGGTCGCCCATCGCCCGTTCGCGCGCATACGCGGCGCTCTCCTCGCTCAGATCGGCGCGATAAAGACCATATACGCCGAAACCAATCGATAAAATCGTGATGCAGAGTAGCACGCTGACTGCTTTTTTGTTCATAAAAGCTCCTTTCACGGGAGCTCCAAAATCCGTGCGCAGCCATCCCGGCCGCGGCCCGCTGTGTAAAAAGCTCCCCGCTATGGCATATTTTTCACCATAGCGGGGAAGTTCATACATCAAGCGCGGCAGGATCTCCGCCGCGCACACGAATGAAAAAAAACGGCTCAGCGCTTGCGCTCGCGCAGGTACGTCGCCTCCGCATCGGAAAGATGCAGCTTGATCGCCAGCGGATACTGTTCAAACGCGGCACTGATGGAATATCCGCCCGCTTTCACCGTGTCGTCAAAGCCGCCCATGTGCCAGCGGATGGCTACCGCTTCGTCCAGGCGCAGCTTCATAAAGCGCTCGATCAAAAAAACGGATTTTTCGCCGTGACCGTACGGGAATTTATCCTCAATGGTATAGTAGGGCACCTTTTCCCACTGGCCGGTGGATTCGTTTTTGACATTTCTGGTGCCGAGCTTATAAAACTGCGCTTTGCACAGGTCGTGCAGGAGCGCTGCGATGGCAAAGCTCTCTTCGCTGTCGCCGGGCTCAAAATAGCGCTCGCGCAGCACCTCATATACATTGACGCTGTGCTCGACAAGACCGCCCGCATATGCGCTGTGAAAGCGCGTGCTGGCAGGCGCGGTGAAAAAATCGGTCTTGCCCAGCCAGTCAAGCAGGTCCTGCGCGCCGTCCCGGGTGATGTTTTCCTGATAAAGCCTGATAAATTTTTCTTTCATATCCAATGCGGTATGCCTCATTTCCGCCCGGCTGCCGGGCCATTTTACTGTGCGGAAAAACGGAAACCGTCCGCCGCAGCGCATGATACCTTATTATATCGGATATCTTCCGCGTTCACAAGGAAAAACCGGTGCGGTGCGCAAATCCTGCCGCGAGCCGGCCGCGGAAAGCACGCGCGGGCGCCATCTCCCGCGGGCATGCGCATACGGCGAAGGCAGTCAAAATTTGGCGCGAATGATTTGCGCATGCGTGTACAAAATAGGACTGTAAACACCGTCAGACGGGATTTAAGAATCAGCAGATCAAAAGAAATAAACCATACGGAGGTGAATTGTAATGGCAATGGTACCTGGTGCGAACGAGGCGATGGAACGCTTCAAGACCGAGGCTGCGAACGAAGTTGGCGTTTCCTTAAAGCAGGGTTACAATGGTGACCTGACTTCCAAGCAGGCGGGCTCCATCGGTGGTCAGATGGTCAAAAAGATGATCAAGGCCTATGAGGAGAGCATGAAGTAACTTCCCCTGTGATTATTTGCCGCACAAAGGCGGCACAATCATAACGCGAAAAAAATCAACTCCTATGATTTGATCTTTTTCCGCAGCGAAACATCGAAAATCCGTACGGAGAAGAAAACAGGTTAGAAGCCAATTTGCACGCCGGATTATAAACATCCGCCGTTCGGTGCGCAAAGCGCCGAAACGCGAATCGAACAGCTGTAACAATGCTCTTCTCCGTACGGATCGTGATTCGCGTTACATATCTATCCCCGCGCGTATGCGCTCCGGCCGCGGCGCGGCATATGCTCAGTCTGCCCGCTGCGTGCTTTTCCAATACTGAAAACAAAATTTTTCGGCATGGGCAACCCGCAATCAATAATGCCTGCCGGGAAAACCGCTTTACGGTTTCCCGGCAGGCATTCGAGCAGTGCTGCGCGGCAGGCGATTCAAACAAGGCCGCGATCATGAAGCGCCCACGCTAGAGGACCTTTGCAAGGAAGTCCTTCAGACGGTCGCTCTTTGGATTTGCAAAAAATTCGTCCGGCTTTGCCTCTTCCACGATCTTGCCCGCGTCCATGAACAGCACGCGGTCGCCCACCTCGCGGGCAAAGCCCATCTCGTGCGTCACGCAGGCCATCGTCATCCCCTGCTCGGCGAGCGCCTTCATAACGTCGAGCACCTCGCCGACCATCTCCGGGTCGAGCGCCGAGGTCGGTTCGTCGAAGAGCATCACCTCCGGCTGCATCGCCAGCGCACGCACGATGGCGATGCGCTGCTTCTGCCCGCCGGACAGCTGGTTGGGATAGGCGTTCGCGCGCTCGGCCAGGCCGACACGCTTCAAAAGATCCATCGCCTCCGCTTCGGCCTGCTCCGGCTTTTTGCCCTGAAGCTTGATCGGCGCGATGGTCATATTTTTCAGGATCGTCATGTGCGGGAAGAGGTTGAAGTGCTGGAACACCATGCCCATCTTCTGCCTGTGGATATTGATGTCCGTCTTCGGGTCCGTGATGTCGACGCCCTCAAAAAACACCTTGCCGGCGGTCGGCATTTCCAGCAGGTTCAGGCAGCGGAGAAACGTGCTCTTGCCGGAACCGGAGGGGCCGACGATGACGACGACCTCCCCCTTTTTAATGGTGGTGCTGACGCCGTTTAAGGCGTGGAGCTTTACGAAGCTCTTTTTCAGATCCTCCACCCGGATCAGTTCCATTCCATTAGTGATCACTGCTTCTCAGCCTCCTCTCCAGCCGCCCGACAAGCGCCGAAAGCACCGTGACGATCACCAGATAAATGAGCGCCACAGCGATGAGCGGCATAAACGCGTCGTACGTACGCCCGCGGATAATATCGCCGCCCTTTGTCAGGTCCTGCAGAGCGATGTAGCCGGAGACCGACGTCTCCTTGAGCAGCACGATAAATTCGTTGGCCAGCGCCGGCAGTATGTTCTTAAACGCCTGCGGAATGACGATATAGCACATTGTCTGCACATAGTTGAAGCCCAGGCTCCTGCCCGCCTCGAACTGACCGTTGTCGATGGACATGATCCCCGCGCGCACAATCTCCGCCACATAGGCGCCGGAGTTGATACCGAAGGCAAGCACGGCGACAAAAACCTTGTCGATATTCACCGAGGCGAAGATGACAAAATAGATAATCAGCAGCTGTACCACAACAGGCGTTCCGCGGATAACGGTCAGATACACCTTGCAGAGGAAATTGCCGACCTTCAGCAGGATATGCCCTATCCATTGGAAGGCGCTCCCCGGCCGAACGTCGCTGTTTTTATCGTGCGAAGTGCGCACAACCGCGACAAGCACACCAAGCAGGATGCCGATCAGCACCGCAAAAAAGGTGACCTCGAGCGTCACACCCAAGCCGTTTACGATATATTTCCAGCGGTTGTCATCAATAAAATTGAGGATAAATCTCGCGCGGAACTCGTCAAACCACTGCTCCAATCCCACACACCCTTTCTTTCATCGCGGCCGGATCAAAAGAGATGCCTTTTTCACCAGCCATGTTAATAATGATACCACACTGTGCATAAAACTTCAACTGTCCGCAGGGTAAAAACTGCCGCTGTTCCACTTTTGGAACAGCGGCAGTGCAAAGTCAGGACTGACGCTTAGTCGGCCGTGATATACTTATCCAGGATCGACTGAACGGTACCGTCCGCGATCAGCTCTTCCAGCGCGGTATTGATCTCTTCCATCAGCTTGTCGTTTTTCTTCGACACGGCGATCGCATAATCCTCCACAACATATTCCGTATCGAGGATTTTAAGGCCCGGATTCTCCGCGACGAAGGCCTTAGCAGGCTCGCGGTCGATGACGACAGCATCGATCTTATCCTGTGTCAGCGCCAGAACCGCTTCGGTTCCCTTGTTGTAGCGCTCAACCCACTCGTCACCGTAATCGTCGGTGCAATAAATATCGCCTGTGGTGCTCTCCTGCACGCCGATCTTTTTCTCGGCAAGATCATCAGGGCCGGCAATGGGTGAATCTTCCTTAACGATGATTACCTGATAGCCGGTCGCGTAAGACGTGGTGAAGTTGACACTCTCAAGGCGCTCTTCGCTGACAGTCATGCCAGCCATGCCCATATCGACCTTGCCGCTCTGTACAGCAGAAATAATGGAACCAAATTCCATATCCTCGATCACGAGGGTTTTGCCAAGTTTTTCGGCGATCTTCGCAGCGATCTCGGCGTCGATGCCGACGATCTGCTCGCCTTCATAATACTCATACGGCGGGAAGGCCGCATTCGTGCCCATGCGCAGTTCCTTGCTGTCGCTGGCCGAACACCCGGCAAGGCTTAAAATCATCGCGGCCGCAAGTACCATCGCGGCAATAGCAGCAAACTTTTTCATACCATATCCTCCTACATTCACAGAGCGGGGATGCCGCTCTCCATCATGTGCAGTATTATACGGCCGGATGTATGAAAATGCAATAGGGATTTTCACCAATTTTATAAATGCGGTCAAAGAATTTTCGTCGTTTTTTCAATTGCTTTCCCCTTGTCCAAAAAAGCGTGACAAAAGCCGTGTGATTTCTTGCAGTGTAATGCATAATTAATCATTTGTCATTCATCCGTCTGCCTCCATTGACGCACGACGGCGCGGACGATATAATACGATCAGACATCGATGCCGTACCTGCAGAAAAACACGTCTGCAGCCGGCGGAAGAGCGGAGGACAAACGAAATTGCTGATTCTTACGGCCGAGGGCCTTTCAAAAGCCTATACGGAAAAGGTGCTGCTGCAAAGCGTCTCCCTAAGCGTTTCGCGCGGCGACAAGATCGGCGTCGTCGGCCTGAACGGTGCGGGAAAATCGACGCTTCTGCGCATTCTTGCCGGTGAAGAAACGCCGGACACAGGCACTGTAACCACGGCGGGCGGCGTGCGCACGGCATATCTTTCACAGTCGCCCTGCTTCGCGCCCGGCGACACGGTGCTCGGCGCTGTGATGGCGGGCATGTGCGGCCAGGCGGAGGAATATGAATGCCGCTCCATCCTCACCCGCCTCGGAGTCGCAGATTTCAGTGCCGAGGTCGCGCTCCTCTCCGGCGGGCAGAAAAAACGCGTCGCGCTCGCTCGCGCGCTTGCCGCGCCGTCGGATCTGCTGATCCTCGACGAGCCGACCAACCATATCGACAGCGATATGATCGAATGGCTCGAGGCGTATCTGGCAAAATATCAGGGCGCGCTCGTCATGGTGACGCACGACCGCTATTTTCTCGACCGGGTGACGAACAAGATCGCCTCGCTCGAGCGCGGCGCGCTGAACCTCTACGAGGCAAACTATGCAAAATTTCTTGAACTGGAGGCGGAGCGCGCTATTTCCGAGGCCGCCGCAGAGAGAAAGCGCCGCGCGCTCATCCGCCGCGAGACAGAATGGATCATGCGCGGCGCACGCGCACGCGGCACAAAATCGCGCTACCGCATCGAGCGCCTGGAAGAGCTGAACGCCCAGGAAAGCGCGGCGGCGCAGAGCATGGGTGAAATGCGCAGCATGGGCGCGCGGCTCGGGAAAAAAATCATCGAGTTGGAGAACGTCGCAAAGCGCTATGGCAAAACGCCGCTCTTTTCCGGCCTGTCCTACAGGCTGCTCCGGCGCGACCGGCTCGGCATCGTCGGCCCGAACGGCAGCGGCAAATCCACGCTTCTGAAACTCATTGCAGGGATGCTGCCGCCGGATGAAGGCCGCGTCACAACGGGCGAAACCGTGCGCGTCGCCTTCTACTCGCAGGAGGGCGAGGAGATGGATCCGGAAATGCGCGCGATCGATTACATCCGCGACAAGGCTCTGAACGTCGAAACGCCGGACGGCGTGCTCACAGCGGCGCAGATGATGGAGGCCTTTCTTTTCGACGGCACACTCCAGTACACGCCGATTGGCCGCCTGTCGGGCGGCGAGCGGCGAAGGTTGGCGCTTGTGCGGCTCTTGATGGAGGCTCCGAACGTGCTGCTTCTGGATGAGCCTACAAATGACCTGGACGTGGAAACGCTGACGATCCTCGAGGACTATCTCGACCGCTTCGACGGGGCGGTGATCGCCGTTTCGCACGACCGTTACTTTCTCGACAAGGTGGCCGACCACCTCTTCGTGTTTGAAGGCGGCGGGATACGCCGCATGCTCGGCGGTTATACGGAATACATCGAGCAGCGGCGCGCGCATGCCGAGGCTGCCTGCGCACCGAAAGAAACAAAAAAAGACGCGCCCGCGCGCGAGCGCGCGGAGCGGCTGCGCTTTTCCTTCAAAGAGCAGCGCGAGTTTGAACATATTGAAGAGGACATCGCCGCGCTCGAGGCGCATATCGCGCGTCTGGGTGAGGAGATGGCGGAAAAGGCGAGCGACTTCTCCGCATTGGAGTCTCTTTCCAGGGAAAAGGAAGCACAGGAGCGCATCCTTGAGGAACGGATGGAGCGCTGGATGTATCTCAATGACCTGGCTGAGCGCATCGCTGCAGCCAAAGAGGATGTATGATAACGAAAAGGCACGCCGGCAGTGCATGCATCGCCGGCGTGTCCGTTCTTCTTTTTATGACCGGTTCCTCCGAACACCGGGAACGCCGATGGTGCGCAGGATGGAACCATAACTCGCGAAGCATGCGCTTGCAGCGCCTGTTTTGCGAAACACACGGCGTCAGTATTCGTCCTTCCCGCGGTTTCGCAGGCCCGATTTCAATGATACGACCACATCGTGTATGATCCGGAGCTCTTCTCCGCTGCAGTCGTCGAGAAGCAGCGCCGTTTCCACAAAGTAAATGGTGCCGCCCGTCTTCAGGCTGCCGCAAAGCAGCTCGTCCATCGAGGTATCAAGCGCATTGGCGATCTTGATGAGGGTTGGCAGGCTGACTTTGGTGCGGGCGGTCTCAACGTGGCTGATATGCGCCGTTCCAACGTCGGCCAGCTCGGCAAGCCGCTCCTGCGTGATGCCTTTTTTCTCTCGCGCAGCGCGCACACGCCTGCCCAGGTCGCGATAACTCAGCTCCATACATACACATCCTTTCTTTATCAATACTTGTATATTGTATGTGCTGATCGAATATGTTATAATAATCTGTACATATATTTCGATTATACAAGCACAGTTTTTAGAAAGGAGAAGGGGCATGTTCAAGCAGCGCTGTGCCGTTCTCGACCCCGAAGGCAGTATCTGCCGCTCGGGCATGGCAGGCATGGAACTGCTCGGGCTGCAGCTGCGGCTGCTGGCTGCATGCGGCGTGCGCTCTTTTCTCCTGTCCATGCCGGAGGAAGCGCTCGAGCGCATGCGCGCATGTCTGGCCGGGCTTGTGTGTGCCGCCGGACCGGTTGGAATCTTCTCGTCCATCGATGCGGAAAGCGCCGTTTTGCAGGCAGGGCATGTGCTTGTACTCAGCGGAAGTACGCACGCCGCAGCTGCCCTCCGCCGTGTAAACAGACTCGGCCGCAATATTATTTATCTGGATATGTATTAAAAAGCGCTGTGCAATTCGATACAATATCTCTTTTTGCAACACAAAAACCAGGCCGATGGCCTGGTTTTTTAATGCTCAACTCTTTTTTATCCGATACCGTGCGCAGGTAAGCGCAGCAGATCCGGCAAAGTGTTTTACGCCTGCGGCGCTTCGCAGCTGCGCATGGCGAGGATGGTCCGCGCGATCAATTCGTCCAGCTCCCAGCCGAGCATCTCCGCTCCGTTTTGGATCACCTCGCGCGAGCAGCCAGCAGCGAAGGACGGCGTCTTAAACTTTTTCTTCACAGACTTGAGTTCAAGGTCGGACACACTCTTCGACGGGCGCATCAGCGCGACCGCACCGATGAGTCCTGTCAGCTCGTCAACGGCATAGAGCACGCGCTCCATCTCATGCTCGGGCTTGATATCCACCGTAAGGCCGTATCCATGGCTCGCAGCTGCGCGGATCAGTCGCTCGTCAAGTCCGCGCTCACGCATGATCTCCTGCGATTTCACGCAGTGCTCCTGCGGATAGCGCTCAAAATCGAGGTCGTGCAGAAGCCCGACCATCCCCCAGAAGTCGATCTCGTCCGAATAGCCAAGCTCACCGGCAAAATACCGCATCACACCCTCGACCGTTTCAGCGTGGCGCAGGTGGAACGGCTCCTGATTGTATTCCTTCAGGAGCGCAAGCGCCTGTTCCCGTGTAAGATCCATATAAAGCTCCCCTTTCATCATAAAGCGTCAATGCTGCAGCGCGCGGCGTACTTTACGCCGACGCACGCATCGGACAACATTTTTATGCGTCATACAGCTGCGCGGCCAGCGCAAGCTGCTCTTTCATCTGCTCGACCACCGGCTGCGGCGAAAGGATGCGCGCCTCGCTGCCGAAGCCGAATATCCAGGAAAAAAACTGGGGGCTGACGGCGACTTCCGCCGTCACCACAAAATGTGCATCCCCGTCCGGCACAAGAGCGACGTCACTTCCAAAGCGATCGAGCGCCGCGCCGGCGAAGCGGTTGGAAAAACGGATACGCACCTGGCGTACCTCACCGCCGTACATCCCGAACACGCGGCGCGCATACAGAGCCGTATCAAAGCGCTCAAACACATCCTGCCCACGCCGCACGGAGGAAAGCACGCGGATATCCTCCATTTTGTCGACGCGGTAATGCTTGATGATGTCCGCCTGCGCGTCGAAAGCGATCATGTAATAGTTCTCGTCGTTCCATGTAAGCGCCCATGGACTGACGACATAGCGCGCGCCGTCGCGGCGGTAGCGCCGGCTCTTCTCCACTGTATAGTCAAAATAGCGGAAGGAGATCTCCCGCCCGGCGCCGATGCCGGAGTGGATGCGGTCCACATTATAATAGACGCTCTCGTTCATGGTTTTGACGCGCCCCGCCACATAGACCTGTCGCTGCAGAAGGCGCGCCTGATGCACGCTTGCCAGGCTCTCGAGCTTATGGATCAGCTCATCGCTCTTTTTACGCGTGATAAATTTGGACGACTGAACGGCATCGACAAGCAGCTTCAGCTCCGCCAGTTCAAAGTCGCGCGCGGCGATAAAATAACCGGGCGTTTTCCCCTTGACGCTCACGATATCCACCCCGAAAAGCCTGAGCGCCTCGATGTCGTCGTAGATCGCCTTTCGCTCGGCCGCGATTCCGGCAGATGCGAGCGCCGCAATCAGCTCGCTTGTGGAGATGGGATGCGCTTCGTCTGAACGCGCAAGCAGGATTTTCATTAAATACAGAAGCTTGAGCTTCTGATTTTGTGAGCGCGGCATGGCAATCCCCCCTCTGCAGTATCATAGCAGACATTGCGCAGCTTGTCCACAGCGTGATATAACATCCGCTCTGCGGATATTATACCATAAAAAGTCCGTGCCCGCAGGCACTGAATTTCCATGCGACCGGGGATTCATTTCCCGGTCGCATACTCTGAGCC
>CAKTWY010000026.1 GCA_934630445.1 uncultured Eubacteriales bacterium | reverse complement strand
TTGACACAGAACAGAGTATTTTCTGAGAAAAACGGAAAAAGGAGTTATTGGCTGATGGGAAGATATTTTGGAACCGACGGGATCCGCGGCGTTGCTAACCGGGAGCTCACCGTGCCGCTGGCGTTTCGCGTCGGGTGCGCCGCTGCGTGCGCGCTTTGCAGTGAAACGGCGCACAAGCCGCGCATCCTCATAGGAAAAGATACGCGTATTTCCTCGGACATGCTGGAGGCAGCGCTCGTATCGGGCGCGACGGCAGCGGGTGCGGACGTGGAACTTCTGGGCGTGATACCGACGCCGGCGGTGGCGTATCATACTGTGAAGAGCGGCGCGGACATGGGCATTGTCATTTCCGCTTCACACAATCCGTATGAATATAACGGCATCAAGATGTTCAGCGCCGAGGGATATAAGCTGAACGACGCGCTTGAGGCGAGGATCGAGGAGCTCATCGACCATTCGGATGAGATCGGCTTGAAAACGGGCGGGGAGATCGGCCGTGTGCGCCAGATGCAGGCGCTCGCATGCGAGGAATATGCCGCGCATCTGCGTGCGCTGATCGAGGGCGACTATCAGGGCCTGCGCATCGCGCTCGACTGCGCCAACGGCGCGTCGAGCGGCGTGATCGCGAAGGTGCTTGAAGGATCGGGTGCGGTGTTTGATATTGCGTTCAATGAACCGGACGGCGTGAACATCAACGCCGGCTGCGGTTCGACGCACCTCGCCGCGCTCAGCCGCCGCGTGGTCGAGGGCGGCTACGATGTCGGCATCGCCTTTGACGGTGACGCGGACCGCTGCCTTGCGGTCGACGAAACGGGTAAGCTCATTGACGGCGACCACATTATGGCCATCTGCGCGAGCTATTTGAAACGTGAAAACAGGCTGAAGAACGACACCTTTGTCGCAACCGTGATGTCCAACCTTGGCCTGCACTTTTTTGGGCGGGAGCAGGGGCTCGATATCCTGGCGGCAGATGTCGGCGATCGCTTTGTGCTCGAAAAGATGCAGCAGGGCGGGCATGTGCTCGGCGGGGAGCAGTCGGGGCATGTTATCTTCCTGGAATATGCGACGACGGGCGACGGGGAGCTGACGGCGGTGCAGTTCCTGAATATCCTGAAAAAATCAGGAAAAAAAGCATCGGAGCTGAACGCCATGGTACGCGAGTTTCCGCAGGTCCTCATTAACGTGAAAGTGCCGCTCGAGCGCAAGGCGACCATTGCGCAGGAAGCGCCTGTGAAGGCGGCGATCGCGGCGGAGGAGGCGGCCTTTGGCGAGGAGGGGCGCGTACTGGTGCGCCCGTCAGGAACGGAGGCGCTTGTGCGCGTCATGGTCGAGGGGAAAACCGACGCGCTTGTGCGCGGCGCGGCTGAGCGCATCGTAAAAGTTATTGAGGAAACATTAAAATAGGAAAGAGCGGAAGGCCTGCTATCACTTTTCCGGCGGCACTCAGCGCTGCCGGATACCGGGTAAGCGGGCCTTTTGCCATGCTGTAAGGAGCGTTTGTTTTATGTGTGGAATTGTAGGTTTTACCGGCGCCGTTCCAGCGGCGCCGGTGCTCCTCGACGGGCTTCATAAGCTCGAATACAGAGGGTATGACTCGGCGGGCATCGCCGCTTTTTCAAACGGGGCACTTGCCGTCGTGAAGACGCGCGGGCGTATTGACGAGCTGGAAAAAAAGGTCGCGGCGTGTGCACCGATTACGGCACACTGCGGCATCGGCCACACGCGATGGGCCACGCATGGAGAGCCGTCGGATGTGAATTCCCACCCGCATCTGAGTGGAAATGGTACCATCGCCGTCGTACATAACGGCATTATCGAAAACTACGCCGAGCTGCGCGAGATGCTGAAAAAGCGCGGATACACGTTCCTCTCCGAGACAGACACGGAGGTCGCCGCGCATTTGATCGAATTCTTAAATAAGGGAGATCTGATGCACGCGCTGCGGGAAGCGGTTTCCATGATCCGCGGGTCATATGCGCTGGGCGTCCTGTGTGCGGAGGAGCCGGGGGTGATCTACGCCGCGCGGCGCGACAACCCGCTTGTGATCGGCCTGGGCAAGGGAGAGAATATGATCGCCTCTGATATCCCGGCGATCGTGTCACGCACACGCGAATATATGATCCTGAACGACAATGAAACGGCGCGCATCACGCCGGACACCGTCGAGGTATGCAATGCGCTCGGCGCGCCGGTGCAGAAAGAAATACAGACCGTGACGTGGGATATTTCCGCCGCGCAGAAAGGCGGCTACAAGCATTTCATGATGAAAGAGATCATGGAAGAGCCGAAGGCCGTGCGCGACACGGTGCTGCCGCGGCTGAAGGAAGGACTGCCTTCGCTTTGCGAAAACGGGATCAACGAGACGTTTTTTCAGGGGATCGGGCGCGTACAGATCGTCGCGTGCGGCTCGGCACTGCATGCGGGCATCGTCGGACGCGAAGTGATTGAACGCCTCGCGCACCTGCCGGCGCAGGCGGAGGTCGCGTCGGAATTCCGCTACCGCGATCCGATCGTGCGCAGCGACGACCTGTGCATCGTCATCAGTCAGTCGGGCGAAACGGCGGATACGCTCGCGGCGCTACGCGAGGCAAAGCGCAAGGGGGCGCGCACGCTGGCGGTGGTGAACGTCGTCTCCTCTTCCGTCGCGCGCGAAGCAGACGGCGTTTTATACACCTGGGCGGGACCGGAAATTTCCGTGGCGACGACAAAGGCATATGAAGCGCAGCTCGCGGCGCTTTTCCTGATCGCGGTGCGGCTGGGGATTGAAACGGGTACGCTTTCGCACGAGCAGGCCGCGCAATACGCCCAGGCTCTGAAGGACCTGCCGGAGTTGATTGCCGAGGCGCACCATACAGAACAGGAGATGCAGTACCTCGCGACAAAATTCTATAACCGGCACAGCGTGTTTTTTATCGGGCGTGGGCTGGATTATGCGGCGGCGCAGGAGGCGTCCTTAAAACTGAAGGAGATTTCGTACATCCACTCGGAGGCGTACGCCGCGGGGGAACTGAAGCACGGCACCATCTCGCTGATCGAGCAGGGAACGCTGGTGGTCGCGCTTGCGACCGATGACCATGTGTTTGAAAAAATGGTCTCGAACATTAAATCCGTCAAGGCACGCGGCGCATCCGTCATTGTCGTGACAGACCGGCAGTGCGACGACTGCATGGATTTCTGCGATTATCTGGTACGCATCCCGCAGGGGGTAAAAGAATTCTCGCCGGCGCTCACGGTCGTTCCAATGCAGCTTTTTGCATATTACATCGCAGTCCTGCGCGGATGTGATGTCGATAAACCGCGAAATCTTGCAAAATCTGTCACAGTAGAGTAAGAGATAAGAGCAAATGACGATTAGTATATTACACAAAAAAGCAAAACCATATCATAGGATTTTTTACTTATTTTTACAAAATGCTTGACAGGCGGCATGCGCTCATGTATAATATCGAATTGTAATGAGGAGTTCATACAGCACCCGACAAAGTGAATATCCTTCAGATGTGCAAAATGCTGCGGACGACAGGCGTCTGTGCGCTCTGGCGCGCGAGGGCAGCGCGTCCAGTGAAGACGTTCTGGTCCGCAAGTATGCAAGACTCGTTCGATCCTGTGCACGACCCTATTTCCTGGTCGGAGCCGATGGCGAAGACCTCATCCAGGAAGGCATGATAGGGCTAATCAAAGCAGTGCGAGAGTTCGATCCAGATAAGGCAGACAGCTTTTCCGCTTTTGCGCTTCGCTGTATCAAAAACAGTATTGTTTCTGCTGTACGATCAGTCAACCGCCAAAAGCATTCCCCTTTGAACAATTATGTTTCGATCGGGCAACCTCTTTTTGACGACAATGCGGAGCTTAACCTCTTTCTCAGTGCGACGGCTTATGACCCGGAAGCGCTCATGATGGACAAAGAGGCAGTCACAGAGCTCAGGTCGGTGTTATCCGGTCTGCTTTCCGCCTTTGAGGCAAACGTTTTGGCGCTCTATCTCAGCGGCCTTAGATATGAAGAAATGGCTGAGACGCTGAAAAAGCCTCAAAAGTCTATTGACAACGCTGTCCAGCGCATAAGACGCAAGCTTGCGCACCATCTCCATTCCACAGCGACAACAGGCGACAACACCTGTGCGCATAATAAACTGCCTGAGAAAACCGGGCGAGACTAATCAAAGAGAGGTAAAAATCCATGTACGAAGACAAGACCTTAAAATGCAAAGAGTGCGGCGCTGATTTCGTGTTCACCGCCGGCGAGCAGGAGTTCTATGCGGAGCGCGGCTTCATGAACGAGCCCCAGCGCTGCAAGAACTGCCGTGATGCCAGAAAGAACGCGATGAGAGGTCCGAGAGAGTTCTTTACCGCTACATGCGCTGCCTGCGGCGGCGAAGCGAGAGTTCCCTTCGAGCCCAAGACCGACAGACCGGTCTACTGCAGCGAGTGCTTTGCAAAAATGCGTGAGGCTGAGAACAACTAAGGTTATTTAAGCCGTATAAAGGGAACGCCTTCAAAGGCGTTCCCTTTTTGCATGTGTAAATATGAGGTGAATGATGAAAGAGAACGCATATGACAATGACAGCTTTTTTGAAAAATACAGCAGAATGACGCGCTCCGAAAAAGGGTTGGAGGGTGCGGGAGAATGGCCGGCGTTAAAACGCCTGCTGCCTGATTTCAGGGGGAAGCGCGTGTTGGATATGGGCTGCGGCTACGGCTGGCACTGCGCGTATGCGGCCGGACAGGGGGCGGAGCACGTGCTGGGTATCGATCTGTCGGAAAAGATGCTGGCGTGCGCCCGGACGATCAATGCGGCGCCGCAGATCGTATACCGGCGATGTGCAATCGAGGATCTCAGCTTCACAGCGGAATCGTTCGACGCGGTGATCAGTTCGCTGGTACTCCATTATGTGGAGTCCTTTCCGGACGTGGCGCGGAAGGCGGCGGCATGGCTGACGCGCGGCGGCGCTTTTGTTTTTTCCGTTGAGCACCCGATCTTTACGGCCGAAGGGCCGCAGGAGTGGCAACTGAATGAGCGCGGAGAACGCATGTACTGGCCGGTCGACCGCTATTTTGAAGAAGGCGTTCGGCAGGCGGTCTTTTTGGGGGAGCATGTGACAAAGTATCACAAGACGCTTGCTACATACTTGAACGGCCTGCTTGACGCGGGCTTTGAGATCGTGCGCGTATGCGAGCCTGTGCCGGAGGAGGAGTTGCTTGCAGCCGACCCGGATGCGCGGGATGAGCTGCGGCGGCCGCAGATGTTGCTGATCGCCGCAAGAAAAAAATAGCCTGCGCCGGCCGGATGCGATGCGCGAACAGCGGCCGCTTTGAAAAACATCAGCGCCATTTGCGATAAAATGTATTTTCCCGCGGCATGATTTTTGCTATAATGGGAGTACAATAGGGAGGGGGTGCTTGCAAATGCATTTATATGAGATTTTGAAAGAAGCTTCGGCGGCGGAACCTTTCGATTGCGAACTGAAAAAAGATGAACCAATGGAGCGCTATACCTCCTTCCGCATCGGAGGACCGTGCGACGTGATGGCCACGCCAAAAAGCGAGGAAGATCTCGTGCGGCTGATCCGCTTTCTGCGGCGTGAAAGGATCCGTACGACTGTGATCGGCAACGCAACAAACCTGCTCGTATCGGACGCGGGGATACGCGGCGTCGTCGTGCGGGTGTTCGGCGTGGCAGATGTATGCACGCGCGAGGAGGATACGTGCCTCAGGCTCGGCGCGGGCGCGCTGCTGTCAAAGGCGGCGGTCTTTGCAATGCGCCAGTCGCTGACGGGGTTTGAATTTGCTCACGGCATTCCGGGCGCTGTGGGCGGCGCGGTGATGATGAACGCAGGGGCGTATGGCGGCGAGATGAAGGACGTGGTCGAGTCCGTTGCATTTCTCGATCAGAGCGGCGCACCGGCGGTTTTGGGAGCGGAAGAACTGGGGTTTGGGTACCGCAAAAGCTATTTTACCGATCATCCCGGCTGCGTGATCCTGCATGCGAAAGTGCGCCTTGCGCCGGCGGACGCGCGCGTGATCCGCCGGCAAATGGACGATTTGGCGCGACGCAGGCGCGAAAAGCAGCCGCTGGAATATCCGAGCGCAGGGAGTATTTTTAAGCGCCCGGCGGGCTGCTTTGCAGGCAAGCTCATCGAAGATGCGGGCATGAAAGGCGCCGCGGTCGGCGGCGCGCAGGTGTCTGAAAAGCATGCGGGCTTTATCATCAACCGGGGCGGTGCGACCTGTGCCGACGTTCTGGAACTGATCGAGCTGGTCAAGGCGCGGGTGTTTGAAACAAGCGGCGTTTCGCTCGAGTGCGAGATCCGTGTAACGGAATAGGCCGGGCGGCCTGGTCCGTGCTGCGCGGAGGAAAGGAACAGGATTATGAAACTGCTGATCGTATCGGGGATGTCCGGCGCAGGGAAGAGCATGGTGGCTGACACGCTGGAAGACCTCGGCTACTATTGTGTAGACAACATGCCGGTGCTTTTGATCCCAACGTTTACGAAATTGTGTCTGGAGTCGGGCGACCGGTATCAGAAGGTGGCGCTGGTGGCGGACACGCGCGCGGTGATGGATGCGGACCTTCTCCTTGAGCAGATCGCGCATGCGGCGGAGGATGGCGTCGATTGCGAAATCCTCTTTTTGGACTGCGATGTGCCGACGCTCATCAACCGCTATAAAGAGACGCGGCGCAGGCATCCGCTGGACAACGGCTGTGGGGTGAGCGCGGCGATCAACCTCGAGCACGACGTGATGGAGAAGCTGAAAAACAGCGCGCATTATGTCATCGACACAACGTCCTTTTCGCCCCAGCGGCTGAAAAAACATATTCGCCAGCTCTTTGGTGCGGAGGGCGGACACTTTGTCATCAGCATCATTTCCTTCGGATTCAAGCATGGAATCCCGACCGAAGCGGATACGGTGTTCGACGTGCGTTTTCTGCCAAACCCCTTTTACGATGTGCAGCTGAGACCCCTCACGGGAGAAAACGGTGCGGTGCGCGATTATGTTTTCCGCGGCGGCATGGCAGAGCAGTTCATGGGATATGTGCATGAGATGCTGGATTTTCTCATTCCGCAGTATAAGGAGGGGGAGCGCTCCTCTTTTGTGGTGGCGATCGGCTGTACGGGCGGGCAGCACCGCTCGGTGGCATGCGCATGCGAGCTGGCGGACTACCTGCGCCTGAAGGGGAACGACGTGATTCTTGTCCACCGCGACGCGCAGAAGGCGCGCTAGAGCGGTATCACTGAGGAAAGGACATAGAGCGATATGTCAAGACCATTTATCCGAAAGTGCCGGATCAGCATTCAGCGCACGGCGCGCGCGGCAGGCCTGTCCGAGACAGATGCGGCTGTGCAGGCCGAGCATCTGCGCGTCATCGGCCCGCGCATTGCCGTAATCGGCGGCGGCACGGGCCTGTCCACTTTGCTGCGCGGACTGAAGGAATATACGGAAAATATTACGGCCATTGTTACGGTCGCGGATGACGGCGGCGGCACGGGCGTCCTCAGGCAGGACCTGGGTATGCTGGCCCCCGGCGATATCCGCAACTGCATCATGGCGCTTGCAAATACCGAGCCGACGATGGAAAAGCTGCTCAATTACCGCTTCACAGACGGCTATCTCAAAGGACAGAGCTTTGGAAATTTGTTTCTCGCCGCGCTGAACGGTGTCTACGGCTCGTTCGACGAGGCGGTGCGCCGTATGAACGAGGTGCTGGCGGTTACCGGGCGCGTGCTTCCTGTGACGAATGAGAACGTGTACCTGTACGCCGCGTTTGAGGACGGGAGCACGATCCGCGGCGAGTCGAAGATCTATGCGCATAAGAAGGCGCATGACTGCCGCATTTCGCACGTATGGCTGGAACCTGAAAATCCGCCGGCACTGCAGGAGGCAATCGAGGCGATCGGCAGTGCGGAGCTGATCGTGCTCGGCCCGGGGAGCCTGTATACAAGCGTGATCCCGAACCTGCTGGTGGACGGCATTGTCGACGCCGTCGCCTCGTCAAGCGCCAAAAAGCTGTATATCATGAACATCATGACGCAGGATGGCGAGACGGAGGGATATACGGCGTTTGACCATGTGGCGGGCATCCTCAGCCACGCGCATGGAAAACGCCTGTTCAGTGACTGCATCTTTAATACCGAGCCGGTGACGGAGGCGACGATGGCGCATTATAAAGAAGAGGGCGCCATACCCGTGGAGATCGACCGGGCGCGCTTTGAGGCGGCGGGGATCCGGCTTTACGGCTTCCCGCTCGTGCGGCAGATCGGCACGATGGTGCGCCATGACCCGAAAAAGCTTGCGCGCGCGGTGATGCGTGTCTTCATGAGCATGGGCCCGCGCGACAGCGTGGCCGAAGCGTACGAGCGAATCATGCTTGGAACGCAGGAATTTTGATGGAATGGGGGAGCGCCAGGATGTCTATTGCCGCTGAGGCAAAGATGGAGATCTGTAAAAATGGTTCGAGCCGGCCTTGCTGCGAAGTGGCTGAGCTTTACGGGATGCTCCTCTTTGCAAATATATTTTCGACTACGGAGATCCGCATCCGCACGGAGAACGCTGCGGTATATAAACGGGCGCAGACGCTTCTGCGCCGCGCCTTTGGTGTGACGGCGCGCGAGGAGATCGGCAAGGCGGCACTCGCGCGCTATGCCCTTGACATCACTGCGAAGGAGGATGTTGCGCGCATCCTGAAGGCGTATGGCTATGATCTGAACGCTGTGACACTTCCGTTCAACCGCGCGGTGACCGACGAGGAATGCTGCCGTTCGGCTTTTCTGCGGGGGGCGTTTCTTGTCGGCGGATCCGTCACCAATCCGGAAAAAAAGTATCATCTGGAGCTGGTGACGCCGTCGGCGTCGCTTTCGCGGCAGGTGATGTCGTTCCTTTTGGACTATGGCATGGCGCCGAAGCTTTCCAGGCGCAAGTACCATTATCTGATTTATTTTAAGGAAAGCACGGCCATTGAGGATTTTCTGACCGCTGTGGGCGCGCCGCTGGCGGCGATGGAGCTGATGCAGATCAAGGTGGAAAAGGAGCTGCGCAACGATCTGAACCGCAAGGTCAACTGCGAGACGGCCAATATTATGAAGTCCGTCGATGCGGCAGCCAAGCAGATCGAGGCGATCTCTGTTATTATGGAGCATACCGGCCTGCAGACGCTGAAGGAGGAACTGCGCCAGACGGCGCAGATGCGCGTCGATTATCCGGAGTGCTCGCTGACGGAGCTGGCGCGCAAGTTTGACCCGCCGCTGTCGCGGGCGGGGCTGAACCATCGGCTGAAAAAAATCATAGAGATCGCCGCGGCGTATCAGACGGATAAGGAGCAGCAATGACGGATTTTGTTCACCTGCATGTACATACGGAATACAGTCTGCTTGACGGCGCGTGCCGCATCAAAAACCTCGCCGCGCGCTGCCGCGAACTCGGGCAGAAAGCTGTCGCCATTACCGATCACGGCGTGATGTACGGTGTGATCGACTTTTATCGCGCGGCGAAAAAGGAAGGCGTCAAGCCGATTATCGGCTGCGAGGTGTATGTCGCGCCGCGAGACCGCTTTTCACGTGTGCATGAGCTTGACGCGGGGGCGAATCACCTGGTTCTCTTATGCAAAAATGAGACAGGCTACCGCAACCTCATCTATCTTGTGAGCTGCGGCTTTACCGAGGGGTTTTACATCAAGCCCCGCGTGGACATGGACCTTCTGCGCGAACATGCGGAGGGGTTGATCGCTCTGTCCGCCTGCATCGCGGGCGCTGTGCCGCAGAAGCTGCTGGATGGCGATTACGAGGGGGCAAAGGCGCTCGCGCTGGAATACCGCGACATTTTCGGCGCGGAAAACTACTATCTCGAGCTGCAGGACCACAATCTGCCCGAGCAGCGCGAGGCGGCCAAAGGGATTTTGCGCATCCACCACGACACAGGCATTCCGCTCGTGGTCACGAACGACGCGCACTACCTGACGCGCGGCGACGCGCAGATACAGGATGTGCTCATGTGCATCCAGATGAACAAGACGGTCGAAGATCAGGACCGCATGCGCTTTGAGACGGACGAGTTCTACTTAAAAGACGGCGATGAGATGGCGGCGCTTTTTCCCGAGTATCCGGAGGCGTGCCGCAATACGCTCGAGATCGCCGAGCGCTGCAATCTGGAGTTCACCTTCGGCGAGCGCAAGCTGCCGGAATTCGACGTTCCGGACGGGAAGAGCGCGCTGGAATATCTGAAGGAGCTGTGCGCGGCGGGATTTGCGCGCCGCTATCCGGACGCGCCGGAGGCGTACCGCGCGCGATTGCAGTACGAGATCGACATGATTGCGCAAATGGGGTTTGTCGACTATTTCCTGATCGTGGGCGATTTTATTGCCTACGCCAAACAAAACGGGATTGCCGTCGGACCGGGGCGCGGCTCGGCCGCGGGGAGTATGGTCGCCTACTGTCTGGATATCACGGACATCGATCCGATGCGGTATTCTTTGTATTTCGAGCGCTTCCTGAATCCGGAGCGCGTGAGTATGCCGGATATCGACATCGACTTCTGCTATCTGCGGCGCCCGGAGGTCATCGATTATGTCATCCGAAAATACGGGGCGGATCACGTCGCGCAGATCGTGACCTTCGGCACCATGGCGGCGCGCGCCGCCATACGCGATGTGGCGCGCGCGCTCAACATCCCATATGCGGACGCGGATGTGGTCGCAAAGCAGGTGCCGTTTGAGCTGCACATGACGCTGGATCGCGCGCTGGAAGTTTCAAAGCCGCTGAAGGAGCGCTATGACGCGGACGAAACTGTGCGCCGCCTCATCGATACTGCCCGCGCGCTGGAGGGGATGCCGCGCCACGCTTCGACGCACGCAGCAGGCGTCGTCATTACGAAAAACCCGGTCTACGAGTATGTTCCGCTCGCGAAAAACGACGAGAGTATCGTCACGCAGTTCACCATGACCACGCTCGAGGAGCTCGGCCTTCTGAAAATGGATTTTCTGGGCCTGCGCAACCTCACAGTGATCGAATACGCCGAGCGCATGGCGCGCGAGCGCGACCCGGGCTTTTCCATTGCGGACGCGCCGCTCGACGATGCGGAAACATTCGAAATGCTTTCGCAGGGTAAGACTGTCGGCGTGTTTCAGCTTGAAAGCGCGGGTATCACGAACGTGGTCACGGGGCTCAAGCCGCAGTCGATCGAGGACATCACCGCCGTGGTCGCCCTCTACCGCCCGGGGCCGATGGCGTCCATCCCACGGTATATTTACTCCAAAAACAACCCCTCCAAGGTCACCTACAAGCATCCGCTCCTGCGCGATATCCTGTCGGTCACGTACGGCTGCATGGTCTATCAGGAGCAGGTGATGGAGGTCTTCCGCGTGCTTGCGGGCTATTCGCTCGGCAAGGCGGATATGGTCCGCCGCGCGATGTCGAAAAAGAAGTTTGACGTGCTTGCCGCGGAGCGCCGCGCGTTTGTGCATGGCAACCCCGACGAGGGGATCGACGGCGCCGTGAAGCGAGGCGTACCGGAAAATGTCGCGGAGGAGATCTTTGACGAAATCCTTGATTTTGCCAATTACGCCTTCAACAAGGCGCACGCGGTGGCGTACGCAATGGTATCGTACCGCACGGCGTACCTGAAGTGCCATTACCCGCAGGAATATATGGCGGCGCTTCTGACATCGGTGCTCGACAGCACGCCGAAAATATCTGAGTATATCGCGGCGTGCCGGGAGATGGGCATAGCTGTCCTGCCGCCGGACATCAACTCCTCGCAG
This sequence comes from uncultured Eubacteriales bacterium, assembly GCA_934630445.1. Classification (GTDB taxonomy): domain Bacteria; phylum Bacillota; class Clostridia; order Oscillospirales; family Butyricicoccaceae; genus CAKTWY01. Next base: position 6,027 of record CAKTWY010000026.1, on the reverse strand, counting down.
TCCGATTTCACCGTGTCGGAAGGGGGCATCCGATTCGGGCTCGGCGCGGTCAAAAATGTGGGCGTGAATTTTATCCGCGACCTGATTGCGGAGCGGCGCTCAGGAGGGCGATTTGCTTCGCTCGAGGATTTCTGCAACCGGATGTTCGACGCCCTGAACCGCAGGATGGTCGAAAACCTCATCAAATGCGGCGCATTTGATTCCACCGGCGCGCGCCGGAGCCAGCTTCTGCGCGTGTACGATGGCATCATCGACGGCGTCGGCGATGCCAGACGCAAAAATCTGGAAGGACAGCTCGACCTGTTTGGCGGCGGCGTGGGGGAGAGTGCCGCGAAAACGCCGCTTCCGGATGTGCCGGAACTGCCGAAAAAGGAGCTCCTTTCCATGGAAAAGGAGACGACGGGGCTGTACCTTTCTGGCCACCCGATGGACGACTATATCGCGATCGTGCGCGAGGCGAAAACGCCTGCGCTCGGTGCGATCCTTGCGGATTTCGGACCGGAGGGCGCGGGGGAGACGTACCGCGACGAGATGTTTGTCACCGTGTGCGGCATCATTACCTCCGTGCGGCTGAAAACGACCAAATCCAACAACATGATGGCGTATGTCGTGCTTGAGGACGTAACCGGTGCGATAGAGATGCTGGTGTTTCAGCGCGTGCTGACGCAGAGCGGGAATTATATCAAGGAGGATACGCCCGTCGTGCTGCGCGCCCGCATTTCCGCCAGGGAGGACGAGGAGCCGAAGCTCATCGTCGAGGAGCTTCGCCCGCTGACGGCTGAGGACGCCGCCGCACTCACCTCGCCTGCTCACGCAGGGAACGGCGGCCGGCGGCCGGCAGGGCCTGATTCGGTAAGAAAGACGCGCCGGCTTTATATCCGCGTACCGGGCGAGGGTGATCCGGTTTTTCAAAAGGTGATCGAGGTGCTCTCACGCTATCCGGGGATGCTGCCGGTGATTATCAAGTATGAGGATACGGGCGCGTATAAGCAGGCGCCGGCGCGCTTAAACGTCAGTGCGGACGCAGGCCTGCTCGCCGACGTACGCGCGCTTGTCGGGAGTGCCAACGCCGTCATCAAGTAAAAAAGATTGAGTGAACCGGCGCTTCATCCAGTGTTTGGGTGAAGCGCCGGATTTGCCGGTTTCCGGCGGAGATGTGGCGGCGTTTCTCAGAGGAAAAGCCGCGCCGTGCCGGCGAGCGCCATGCACAGCAGCATTCCGGTCACGGTTGGGATAACGGCCGCAAGCAGCGTCCATTTCAAGCTCCCGGTCTCTTTTTTGATCGTCAGCAGTGTTGTGGAGCAGGGCCAGTGCATCAGGGAAAACAGCATCGTACATACGGCGGTCACCCAGGTCCAGCCGTTTGCAACAAACAGCGCCTTCATCTGTTCGAGGCTTGACAGCTCAATCAGACTCCCCTGCGCCATATACGCCATGATGACGATCGGAATGACGATCTCATTTGCGGGGAAGCCCAGGATGAACGCCAGCAGGATCACGCCGTCCAGCCCCATCAGCCGCGCGAATGGATCGAGAAACGCCGCGCAGTGCTGCAGCGCGCTGACGCCGCCGAAGGTGACGTTCGCCATCAGCCAGATGAAAAGTCCCGCCGGTGCGGCCACAGCTGCTGCCCTTCCTAGGACGAAGAGCGTTCTGTCAAAGATGGAGCGCACGATGACCTTCCCGATCTGCGGCCTGCGATAGGGCGGCAGCTCCAGGGTAAAGGAGGAGGGAACGCCCTTCAGCAGTGTTTTGGAGAGCAGCCTGGTGACGGCGAACGTAAGGACGACGCCCAGTACGATCACGCCCGTCAGGAGCAGAGCGGAGAGCAGGGAGGAGAGAGCGCCGCCCGCTGTTCCGACAAAAAACATCGTAAGGATTGCGATCAAGGTGGGAAAACGGCCGTTGCATGGCACAAAGTTGTTTGTCAGCACCGCAAGGAGGCGCTCGCGCGGCGAATCGATGATGCGGCAGCCGACGATCCCTGCGGCGTTGCATCCAAATCCCATACACATGGTGAGGGCCTGTTTGCCGCAGGCGCAGCAGCGCTTGAATGGGCGGTCGAGGTTATACGCCACGCGCGGGAGATACCCCGCATCCTCCAGGAGGGTAAAGAGCGGAAAAAAGATCGCCATGGGCGGCAGCATGACGGACACCACCCATGCGAGCACGCGGTACACGCCCAGAACAAGCGCGCCGCTGAGCCATTCGGGAGCGCGGACAAGGTGAAAAAAGGCCAGCAGTCTGTCCTGCAGCCAGAAAAGGCCGTCGGAGAGCAGCTGCGAAGGGTAGTTCGCCCCCGTGATCGTCAACCAGAAGATCGCCGCCAGCAGCAGGAGCATGATGGGGTATCCGGTGATGCGGCTCGTCAGGATGCGGTCAAGTCTGCGGTCGGCATGGTTATACCCTGCCTTTTCATATGTAACCGCGCCGAGGCAGATTTCCTCGGCGGCGGTCACCAGCGCGGATACGATCAGATCTTTGAAGCGGTCCTGGTCGATCCCCTGGTCGGACAGCAGCGCTTTTGCGTCTGCTACGGCACGGCTCAGCTGTGCGTCCAGCAGGAAATCGGCGCCGAGACAGGCGGAAATCTCCTGTGTGAGTGATTCATCCTGGTCCAAAAGCTTTAAGCTGAGCCAGCGGCTGTTCAGCCGCGCGCCGCATCTTTGCCGCACGAGCGGTTCGATCGCGGATACTGCCGCTTCGATCTCTGCAGGGTAGCGCACGGCGCTTGGCGCGGCGGAGCTGTTGCAGGTAATGGAGTCGAGCACATCCATCAGCGGCTCAAGGCTTTTTTTCTTCCGGGCGACGGCGCCGACCACAGGCACGCCAAGGCGCTTTGCAATCAGAGGGAGATCCACATGGATGTGCTTTCGTTTTGCTTCATCCATCAGGTTCACGCACACGACGACCCGCGGCATGATTTCGATGGTCTGCAGGACAAGATTCAGGTTGCGCGCGAGGCAGGTGGCGTCGCAGACCACCACGACGGCGTCAGGTTCGCCGAAACAGATAAAATTGCGGGCGACCTCTTCCTCGGCGGAATGGGCCATCAGAGAATAGGTACCGGGAATATCCACCATTACGTAAGATTGCTTTTTGCCTGCACAGTAGCCCTGCGCGCTGGCGACGGTTTTGCCGGGCCAATTTCCCGTATGTTGATTTAAACCCGTAAGCGCGTTGAAGACCGTGCTCTTGCCGACGTTGGGGTTGCCGGCGAGCGCTATGACTTTGTCACCGGGCGTCCGCTTTTGGATCTCCAGCCCGGAATCCACGGCATTGATCCCGATGGAACTGTTTGTCAGGCCCATTTTTCCGCCTCCTTCATGCGTGGATGAGAATATCTTTGCAGTCTTCCGAGCGGATGGCGATGACGGCCCCGCGAATCAGAAAAGCCGACGGATCGCCGCCTGGACTGCGGCCGAGGCATTCGACGTCCGTATTTTCAACAAGTCCCATATCAAGCAGGCGCCGGCGCATGCTTCCGGTCGTGCGCAGTGCGCTGACCACGGCATGCTGTCCGGGCCGCAGTTCATTCAGACAGAGGTTATGACTCATAAGATAGACACCTTTCGAATACTGTTAGGTTGAGGAAACTTTCTATCAGCATGGTATTCGCTTTGAGGGAATTTGGTTCCGGTGACGGCGAGGAGTGTATGCATGGATCATGCCGACGGATTTTATACGCTGAAAGGGTATCAGATGGGCAATGACCCGGAGCTGACGTCGGCGATGGAGGATTATCTTGAAATGATCACCCGCATCGTGCGCGAAAACGGATATGCGAAGGTGGGAGACCTTTCGAAACTTTTGCATGTAAAACCATCATCCGTTACAAAAATGGTACAGCATCTGGGAAAAAACGGTTTTATCCGATCGGAAAAGTATGGAGATGTTTTTTTGACGGACAAGGGAGAAGACGCGGGGGCGTACCTTCTGTACCGGCACGACGTGATCCACCGCTTTTTATGCGCGCTCAATCATTCCGACAATGAGCTGGAGCAGGTCGAAAAAATTGAACATTTTCTCGACAGACATACGGTTGAAAACCTGCAGACGCTGACGCAGTGCCTGACGGAGGGGAGCCAGCGTGATCTGGAATCGGCTGGCATCCGTCTTTCAGACGAGAGCGGGGAATAGAACATGAAAAAGCGCGCCGAGATACAGCTTTTTCTGTACCTGCGCACGCTTTTAAGATGGCATATTCCGTATGAACACGGTCAGTCGAGGAGCTGGATCAGGCGGTTGATCACGGCCGCTGTCTCGCCGCGCGTGATGTTGTTCTCCGGGCGGAAAGTACCGTCTGCATATCCGCGCAGGATGTCACGCGCGGCCAGCGCGGTAATCTCGCCTGCCGCCCAGTGATCCGCGCCGACATCGTGAAAAGCCGCTTCGCGTGTATAGGTCGATTCGATCATCCGGGAAAGGAGCACGGAGAGGTCGGCGCGCGTGACGCGTGCATCCGGGCGGAAAGTACCGTCAGGGTACCCCTTCATAAGCCCCGCGCGTGCAGCGGCAGCGATCTCGTCCGATGCCCAGTGGCCGGCGGTATCCGGAAAGGGTGCAGCGGAACCTGCAGCAAGACCCAGCGTACGCGTGGCGATGACTGCCGCCTGCGCGCGTGTAAGCGTCTCATCCGGTGAGAAGAGCGTGTTCGAAACGCCGCGCATCAGCCCTTCGGAAGAAACGGAGATGATATCATCCTTCGCAAAATGCCCATGTATATCTGAAAAATACGTTCCGCCGAGCCAAAGGCCGTAATACTCCCATACGTCCGGCGTCTCCTGCCCGGCGCTCCAGTTCCCGGCGCCCTTCAGCCCATATTTGGACACGAGCTGCAGCTTATATTTGATAGAATCCGCGTTTTCCAGCCAGAGGGTATAGTTCCCGGCGGGCAGTGTCTGCCCATTGAGAACCGGACGGCTGTCCGCGGGGCGGATGGTGAATGTCATCACGGGCGACTTGGACGCCTCGTCAAAGCGAACGGTGCCGCCGTAGGCTTTTTGATATTCCATTGCAGCTGTGAGCGATATTCCATGTCCCTTTACGGTTCCGGCCGCATTCCACAGCCGCCCGAAAAAAGGAATGCCGACAACGATCTGATCGGGCGAAGCGTATTTGAGCGCATACTGTATGGAGCGCTCGACAAAATCGAAACTTGCGACCGGCCCTGCCGCGCTGCCGTTATAATGCTCGTCATAAGTCATAAGGAAAAGGTGATCGGCGTATTTGGCGAGACCTTCATAGTCATATGAACCATGCCAGCCTGTTTGGTAGCCGTAAGGATTTGCAGCGACCGCGACGGAGACTTCTTTGCTTTTCGGCAGTGCGGCGCGCAGCTTTTTGACAAACGCGGTATAAAGCTCCCGCTCGCTTGCCGTCACATTTTCAATATCGACGTTGACGCCGTCAAAGCCATACCGTTCCACTGCCACACGTATCTCTTCCACCAGACTGTCGGCATTTTTCAGAGCGTTGACACCGCTTTCCCGATCCCAGTGATTGGAAAGGAACGGCACCACACGAAGCCCGCGCTCGCGCATGGCGGAAAGAAAACTTGTGCTTACGCCAGAGAGGGCGAGCGAGCCGTCGCGGTTGAGATTGAAATAGCTTGGCGAGACCACGTCGAGCGTATCTGCTGCGCGGGCGATATTCTGTATCTGCTGCGCGGCCGTTCCAAAATAGACATAGGACATGGCGTATTCCCCGCTTGCATGCACTGCGGTGCTGGAGAAGGGGATGGCCGCAACAAGTATTCCGGCAATCACCAGCTTGACTGTGCGGATGCGGATGACGCGGCCGGCTTTGCCAAGCACACCGTCCAGATGTTTGAATGGCCTGTTATGAAAAAAGTCGTCGGCAAATTCTGCTTGCATGCGTCCTTCTAGGTAGAGGAGAAGGTCGTAGCTGCCGTCAGGATTGCGGCTGAATTCGCAGTGTTGAATCGTCAAAGGCAACGCTCCTTTCTGATGCGGTTGGAGGGAAAATTCATATGGATAGCATTGTACTGCTGACGGTAAAATATTC
>CAKTWY010000025.1 GCA_934630445.1 uncultured Eubacteriales bacterium | reverse complement strand
GCAGCGAGGACAAAAACCAGCTCCTCCTCATTGTTGCGGCGCTGTACTTACTCGGCTTCTGACGGTGAGCTTACTTTCCAGGATCCCCGCCAGGATACACACGCTGCCCACTGCGGTGGAAAAACTGATTGTTTCCACCGCCCCTCCGACGGGGATGAGCATGGAAAAGGCCGCTCCAAATACCGGTTCGAGGGCAAAAATCAGCACGATACCGGTAGGGCTCAAATATCTCTGCGCCTTGAGCATGACATAATATGCGATGGCGGTCGCAAAAACCGCACAGAACACCAGGGAAATGATCATTTCCGGCGCTGTAAAATCCGCACGCTGTCCGGGCATGAAAAGCCATGCCGCCGCACCGGCTGCGGTGAAGAAAAGCATCTGATACATGTTCAGGCAAAATCCATCGTGCCGGTTGGCCAGCACATCCGAAACGAGGATATACGCCGTAAAGCACGCGGCGCTCCCGAGTGTGATCACGTCGCCGCGGTTGAATGCGGTCATCTGCGCGCGAATGCCAAAAGGCGCTGAAAAATCAAAAGCGACGATCCCGCTGACAAACGCCAGGCCGAGAAGCGCGAGCAGCACGCCAACGACCTCCTTTGCGCGCGGCAGTTTGCGCCGCAGGCACGCACCCACGAGCGGCACGAGCGGCACATAGAGCGCGGTGATAAAGGCGCAGTTTGTCGCCGTCGTATACTTGATGCCCTCGACTTGAAAATACATGCAGAAAAAGAGCAGCACCCCGAGAAGGGCCGCGTCGCGGACAAGCTTCGCATGCGTGTGAGCGCGCAGCACACGCATGCCGCAAACCGCCAGGAAGAGCGACGCCAGCGCGTACCGGACCGTGAGAAAGGGGATGGAATCGGCATACAGCGTGCCGATTTTCATGAACGGAAAAGTCGCTCCCCAGCACAGCGTCGCCGCGAGGAGCGCAAGATTCGCTTTTAATTTCGGACCCATCGGTATTGGACTCCTTTCACCTTGAAACTGCCTGTGCAGCATATGCTGAAAAAGAAAAGAAAGAACACGCGAACGCATCCTTTCTTTTTGCAGGTGCTATTCCACTTCCGTCGCAAGCACATTATTCGGCAGGCGGAAGGCCGTGTCGGCCACCTCGTCCACCTGAAGGCCCGCAAGCGTCATAGTGTATACGACCAGTTCATCGCGCACCCGCTCGGTGTGAATGAGAAGGCCGCTGTCAAGGCTGATCCAGTAATAGACGCTCTCTCCGAGCGTTTCATCCCAGCTGGCAATATAAATGCAGTTCTCTCCTGCGTAAAGCGTGTACGACGCGTCCGTTACCGCGCCGTCCGGCAGATCGGCGATCGCCTCATACGTGGGGATAAGCAGGCTGTCGTCGGCCGAAAAATCGCCGAGACTGCCGCGGTAATAGTTCGCGTCTCCCTCATTCCACATAAAGACGCGCGTGTCGTCTGTGATGATATGCCGCTCGGCGTGCCCGCTGTCGGACAGGGCCTCCACCTTGGTAAAGCCGTCCTTTACATACACGCGGCGCGTCTGGGTGACCGAGCCGGAGGACCAGGCGAGCGTCACCGTCGCTGCGGCCGAATAGTTTTCAGGCCGGGCCATCGTCGCAACGACGGAGCGCACATTGTCCGGCGTGATCTCCACGCGCGTCATCTGCGCGTCCAGGCCTGAAGCATCTCCGCTGTTTTCCCCGGAAGGCTCCTCCTCCGTAATGGCATCTGGGAGAACGATCTTCGGCACGTCGCGCTCACGCCCCATGGAGGACAGATACAGAACGCCCGCCATGCACAGCAGCAATGCCAGCGCCCCCAGCGCCGATACAAGCGCAAGTTTTCTCCGTTCCATGTTCCCTCCGTTTTCCGCCGGTCTTTCTCCCGCACGCCAAGCCCGTGCGGGCGGGCTTATGACGACGGATCTACGCTTTTACGGCAAATGCATCCGGCTTGTCCGCGCGCGCGCCGAAGCGCCATTCGATGGCCTCGCAGATGCGCCGGCTCGCCTCGCCGTCGCCATAGGGATTCGCGGCGTGCGCCATGCGCGCGTATTCCGCCGCGTCGTCGAGCAGCTCGCGCGCCAGACGCACAATCTTCCCGCGCTCGACGCCCGCAAGCTTGACGGTGCCGGCCGCGACCGCCTCGGGCCGCTCCGTCTCGCGGCGCAGGACGAGCACCGGCTTGCCGAGGGAGGGCGCTTCCTCCTGCAGGCCGCCGGAATCGGTCATGATGAGATAGGCGCGCGCCATGAGGTTGTGCATATCGTCGACGGTGAGCGGGGCGATGAGGTGCACGCGCGGGAGCCCGTTGAGATATTTCTGCGCCGTCTCGCGCACGACAGGGCTCAGGTGTACGGGGTAGATGATGCGCAGGTCCGGATAGGCGTCGTGCAGTTCGCGCAGCGCCTGCATGATATTTTCAAGCGGCTGGCCGTAATTCTCTCTCCTGTGGGCGGTGACAAGCACCGCACGCCCGGCGCCGAGGTCGAGCGTACGCAGCGTCTCATCCTGGAAGGTATAGTCCGCACGCACGGTGGTCTTCAGCGCATCGATAACGGTGTTGCCCGTAATGAAGACATTTTCCGTGATGTTCTCGCGCCGGAGGTTCTCCACATTGGAAGCCGTGGGGGAAAAATGCATGTCCGCGATCACACCGGTAAGGCGGCGGTTGACCTCCTCCGGGAAGGGGGAATATTTGTCATACGTGCGAAGGCCCGCTTCCACATGGCCGACCGGCACCTTATGGTAAAACGCCGCGAGCGCGCCGGCAAACGTCGTGGACGTGTCGCCGTGCACGAGGACGATATCCGGCTGCTCTTTCTCGAGCACCTCGTCCAGGCCCGTGAGCGCACGCGTGGTGATGCCCGCGAGCGTCTGCCGCTCCTTCATGATATCGAGGTCATAGTCCGCGCGGATACCGAAAATATCCATGACCTGATCGAGCATCTGCCGGTGCTGCGCGGTGACGCATACAATGCACTCGAGCGCCTCATGTCTGCGCATCTCGAGCACAAGTGGCGCCATCTTGATGGCCTCGGGGCGCGTGCCGAACACAGTCATCACTTTAATCTTCTTCATTTTTTTCACTTTCCTCCGGTGTTTCATTTTCCGCCCCGTCCTGAGGCGGCGCTTCCTCCTGCGCTTCGCTGCCGGGGCCATCCTGCGCGCGGCCCGCGCCGGAAAACATGTTGCCCGCGACGACGCGCACGCCGATCATCGCCGCGACGATCACAGCGATGAGCAGGAGCATCGCCTTCAGCTCCCCGCTTGTGGTAAGCACGACGGCCGAAAGGCCGAGAATGCCGCTCATCGCGTAGAGGATGGCGACCGACTGCTTCTGCGAAAAGCCCATGTCGATCAGCCTGTGGTGCACGTGGCCGCGGTCGGGCTGCATCGGGTTCTGCCCATGGCGCAGGCGGCGCACGATGGCGTAAAGCGTGTCAAAAATCGGCAGCCCCAGGATGAGAAACGGCACCGCAAAAGACACCACCGCGTAGAACTTGAAAAGCCCCTGGATGGAGACCACCGCAAGCATGTAGCCGAGGAACGTCGCGCCCGTGTCGCCCATAAACATGCGCGCCGGGTTCAGGTTATACGGCATAAAGCCGATGCACGCGCCCGCGAGCGCCGCCATGATGATGGCGACGAACGGCTCGGAGACCATGACTGCGATCGCAAAAAGGGAAAAACACGCGATGCTCGAAACGCCGATGGCCAGCCCGTCCAGCCCGTCGATGAGGTTGACGGCATTGGTGATGCCGACGATCCAAACGATCGTCAGGGGGATGGACAGCACGCCGAGGTTGATGTATGGGTTATCCGAAAAAATGTTGGGGTTGGAAAAGCGCTCGATGACGACCCCATGCAGCACCGGCATGAGCGCCGCCGCGACCTGCACGGCGAATTTCAGCTTCGGCCCCAGGGGATGCGAGTCGTCGATGACGCCGAGCACCACGATGATCACGGCGCCCAGAAGAATGCCGCGCGTCTGATGATCGATCCTGCCAAAGAGCAGGATCGCAAACAGGAAGCCGAAAAAGATCGCCAGCCCCCCGAGGCGGGGGATCGGCTTTTTGTGCATGCGCCGGGCGTCGCGCGGAACGTCGATGGCGCCGATTTTTTCGGCGAGCATGCGCACAAGGGGCGTGCTCGCAAACGACACCGCCCCCGCCGCGAGAAACGCCAGGAGCGACACGATCAGAATGCCGAAATCGGCATTGTTATCAGGCATTTTGGTTAAACCTCCACGGAACGCGCCGCTCGCGGCTACTTCAGTACAAATCCGACTTTTTTATACACTTTGGCGAGCATGCGCTCGGCAATATGCGCGGCGCTCTCCGCGCCGCGGCGGTAAACCGCTTCGAGGTAGTCCTTGTTTTTCAGAAGGTCCTCCGTGCGCTCGCGCACCGGGCGCAGCAGCTCGACGACCGCCTCTCCCACGGCGGGCTTGAACGCGCCGTAGCCCTGGCCGCGGAACTCCTCCTCGATCTCTTCCAGAGACTTGCCCGTCGCGACGGAATAGATGCTCATGAGGTTCTCCACGCCCTCCTTGCCTGCTCCGCGGCAGATCTCGCTGCCGGAGTCGGTGACGGCGCGTTTGAATTTGCGCATGATGTCCTCGGGCTTATCGGTCAGAAGAATATAGCCGTTCGGGTTGGGATCGGACTTTGACATCTTGCGCGACGGCTCGGACAGGCTCATGATCTTCGCCCCGCTCTGGGGGATGTACGGCTCGGGCATGACGAACACGTCGCCGTAGATGCCGTTGAAGCGGTTTGCGATGTCGCGGGCGATCTCCACATGCTGCTTCTGGTCAACGCCCACCGGCACGAGATGCGCCCCGTAAAGGAGGATATCGGCCGCCATAAGCACCGGATAGGTGAAAAGGCCGGCGTTGATATTGTCGGCGTTTTTCGCCGACTTATCCTTGAACTGCGTCATGCGGGACAGCTCGCCGAACATGGTGTAGCAGTTGAGCACCCAGGAAAGCTCCGCATGCGCGGGCACATGGCTCTGGATGAAAAGGACGCTCTTTTCCGGGTCGATGCCCGCGGCGATGAACTGCGCGAGCACCTCGAGCGTCTGCCGGCGCAGGTCCGCCGGAACCTGGCGCACAGTGATGGCGTGCATGTTCACCACGCAGTAAATACACCGGTAATCGTCCTGCAGGCCCACCCAGTTTTTGAGCGCGCCCATATAGTTGCCCAGCGTCAGCCTGCCGCTCGGCTGGATGCCGCTGAAAATCGTCTTTTTCGGCTGAAGGATCGTTTCTTCCACGTTTAACACCTCAATGGCGCCGCGCCGCGGCGCAAAACTTATTTTTTCTCCGCGAGGAACTTCTTCGTCACGTCGCCGAGGATCTCGACGCCGCGCGCGATCTCGTCCAGCGTCGGCAGGGAGAAGTTCATCCGGTAGCCCGCGCACGGCGCGTTCGCGTCCACCATAAAGGACGCGCCAGGAACCGCCGCGACCTTATATTCGCCCAGGCGCCGCATCAGCTCCATGCTGTCGCAGCCCTCCGGCAGAGAAGCCCAGATGAACAGGCCGCCCTCGGGCTGCGTCCACGTGCAGCCCGTGCCGCCCAGCGCGCGCTCCAGCGCGGAGAGCATCGCATCGCGGCGCACGCGGTAGACGCCGCGGATCTCCTCGATATGTGCGTCAAGGTCATAGCGCTTCAGGTACTCGGCCACGACCATGGAAAAGAACAGGTTGGTATGCACGTCGTTGACCTGCTTGGCGACGACCATTTTGTTGATAACCGGCTCCGGTCCGCAGGCCATGCCGATGCGGATGCCGGGGGACATGATCTTCGAGTAAGTGCCGGCGTAGAGAACCATGCCGTTTTTATCAAGGCTCTTGATGGCGGGCACCGGCTCGCCCGAGTAGCGCAGCTCAAAATACGGGTTGTCCTCGAGGATCATCACGCCGTATTTTTCCGCAAGGGCAAGAACCGCACGGCGCCGCGCAAGCGACATGGTGCGGCCGGACGGATTCTGAAACGTCGGGATGAGATACATGAAGCGCACGTTCTTCTCCGTTTTGAGCGCCTGCTCGAGCTTGTTAAGGTCGACCCCTTCATCATCCATATCAATGCCGACAAGGTTCGCGTTGTATGAGCGGAACGCGTTGAGCGCGCCGATGAAGCTCGGGTTCTCACACAGCACCGTATCGCCCTCGTTGAGCATGACGCGGGCGAAAAGATCGATCGCCTGCTGTCCGCCGGAGGTGATGATAAGCATATCGTCCTGCGTGCCGATATCGTAGCGCTCTTTCAGGCGCTTCGCCGTCAGGTCGCGCAGCTCGGTATACCCTTCCGTCACGCCGTACTGCAAGGCCTTGCCGGCGCTGTGCGTCAGCAGGTCGTCCGCGATCTTCTCCATCTCCGCCGCGGGGAAGGTCTCCGGCGCGGGATTGCCGGCGGCAAAGGAGATCACGCCCGGCAGCGACGTGACCTTCAGTATCTCACGGATGGCGGAGGGCTTGAGCGTCGCCATCTTATCCGAAAACGTATAGTTCATAAAAACATCTCCCATTTATCGCGCGGCGGCCGCGATCGGCGGCAGCCCGCTTGCGTATATCAAAAAGGCGGCATGCACGTGGTAAAATATCCGCTTTGCGGATATTTTACCACAAAACGCGCGCTGTGTATACCGTTTATCGCGCGATCGGACGCAGGATGAAGGAAAACGCATGCGCTTTCCCGGCGTCCACCATGTATTCCGGGTGCGGGCGCGCGCCCCACGAATCGTCGCCCGCGACGCCCATATGGCAGCCGTCAAGCGTCAAAACCGTGCGCACGGCCAGGGGCAGCTCGTTTGGGTGCGCGGCGCTCTCCAGCTCGAGCGCCGTGTACGGAAGGGCGGAGAACTGGAAGGGCGCATCCGCCATCTCCACGCGAAGGCCGCGCCCCGCGCCGTCGGTCAGCTCGACATAACGCGTGCCCGTACGGCCGCCGCACTCCTGCGGGTTCAGATACTTGGATACCATGGCGTCGGCGTCGGTTTCATAGAGCCCCAGCTTCGCGCCGGCGGCGCGGTCCGGATAATTCTCCTCCGGCCCGAGCCCGTACCAGCGCACATGGCGGTACGCGCGTGCAAGCGCGAGCTTCGCGCCAAAGCGCGGCATCGCGCCCAGGCCCGGCGCGCCGGCATAGCGCATCTCGACTCTGAGCGCCCCGTCCGGCAGGAGGGTATAGATGAAATCAAGCTTCGTCTCCGGCACGGTGGGCAGCGTGAAGTGCGCGGTAAGACGCGTGTCCTCCGCCCGCTCCCCCGTTTCCGTCTCAAACCCGTCCAGGCGGCTGAAGCGGTCCGCGCCGAGCCACTGCGCCTGCTCGAACATGAGGTTCGCACCGCGGTCGTTGGCGGTCGACGCCCGCCAGAAGGCCTGCGTCAGCGGTGTCTCGATCAGCTCGCGTCCATTGACCGTGATGGAGATCAGCCGCCCGCTCTTCTTTTCAAAGAGATAACCGAAATTCTCCCCCCAGAGGCCGACGTTCGCCGTACAGTCCTCGACGCGCACGGCCCTGCGCGCGGGAACGCGCGTATCCTCCACACAGAAGGCATACTGCCCGAAGGCGAGCTCATGCCCGCGCGCGGCCCAGGGCGTATCTTCCCGCAGACGGAGCGAGGCCGTGACGACGTACTCGCCCGGCACAGTGTATTCCGGAAGGTCAAGCGCCAGCTCGCCCGACTCCTGCGGCGGCACAAAGAGCGATGTTTCGCGCGCAGACAGCACTTTGCCATCGCGCGCAACGCTCAGCGCAAGCGCATACTGCTCGGTGTTCGTAAAGGCGCTTTCATTGACGATCTTTACCGCGTCTTTCGTGACGGTGACGATATAGTCGGAATACAGCGCGCGCACCGCCTGCATCTTCGGCGAGGGAACGCGGTCGGCAAAAACGACGCCGTCGCCGCTGAAATCCCAATCGCACGGCCGCTCGCCAAAGTCGCCGCCGTAGGCGAGCATGCGCCGGCCGTTGGCGTCCGCGGTCTCGACGGCCTGGTCGATAAAGTCCCAGATAAAGCCGCCCTGATACATCGGGTATCTGCGCGAGAGCCCGGTGTACTTTTCCAGCGCGCCGACGGAATTGCCCATGGCGTGCGCATATTCGCACAGCAGCACCGGGCGCGGCGGATTTTCGCTCAGAAGGTATTCCTCCACCTCGGCCGCCGGCGGATACATGCGCGTCTCGACGTCGGTCGTTTCATACCAGCGCGGATCATTGCGCACGCCCTCGTAATGGACGAGGCGCGACGGGTCGTTCGTGCGGAAAAACGCCGATACTTTATAAAGGACGCTCCCGCCGAAAGATTCGTTCCCGCACGACCACAGGAGGATGGACGCGTGGTTTTTGTCGCGCTCGAACATGTTGCGCGCGCGGAAGAGGCACGCCCCCTCCCACTCCGGCTTGTCTCCCGGAAGGGCGCTGGCGATATTTTCCTCATAGCTGCCCTGCCAGGTGCCGTGCGTTTCGATGTTCGTCTCATCGACCAGATAGATGCCGTATTCGTCGCATAACCTGTACCAGAGCGTGCTGTTCGGGTAGTGCGAGGTGCGCACGGCGTTGAAGTTGTTCGCCTTCAGGAAGCGGATATCCCAGAGCATATCCTCTTCCGTCACGGCGCGGCCCCGGCGGGCGTTCCACTCGTGGCGGTCGACGCCCTTGAAAACGATGCGCCGGCCGTTCAGGTGCATGACGCGGTCAACAAGCTCAAAGCGCCTGACGCCGACTTTTAAAACGCACACCTCGCCGCCCGCAGCGCTCAGGCGCAGCTCGTAAAGGGCGGGTGACTCCGCGCTCCACAGGCTCGGCGCCAAGAGCGGGAGCGTGACCTCCCCGCTGCCGTCGATGTGCGCGCACGCCTTCGCGGCCAGCGCGCCGTCGGGGTCGTAAAGTTCGGCGCGCACTTCCGCGGGCGCGCCGGCGGCAAGCCGCACGCAAGCGCGCACATCGGCGCGCGCAAAATCATCGGAAAGCTCCGTTTTGACGAACACATCGTCAATATGCGTTTCCGGCAGCGCCCAGAGCGCCACGCTGCGGAATATGCCGAAAAAGCGCCAGAAGTCCTGATCCTCCAGCCAGGTGCCCGAGCACCACTTCGTCACGCGCACGCAGAGCTTGTTCTCCCCCGTCTGATCCAGATACGGCGTCAGGTCAAACTCCGACGGGGTGAAGCTGTCCTCGCTGTAGCCGACGAAGGCGCCGTTGAGCCACACCATCACACACGGCTCCGCCCCCTCAAAGCGCAGACGCACAGTCCTTCCGCGCATCGTCTCCGGCAGGGTAAAGTAGCGCGCATAGTCGCCCTGCGCGTTCTCCGCATCGTACACCTCGCCGATCGCTACGTTCCGATGTCCATCCCACGGATACTGGGTATTGACATATTTGGGTGTCTCATAGCCCGCCATCTGCACGTGGGAGGGCACATTGATCGTCTCCCAGCCCTTCAGGTCGCGCCCGGGCGCGTAAAAGGCGTCGTCCGACACGGTCTGCCCGCGCGTGTAGTGGAAATACCACGCGCCGTCCAGGCTCATGCACAGGTCCGACCGGTCATCCGCCGCGCAGCGCGCCTCATCCGAATAGAAAATGTGATCGCTGTGCGCAGGTACGGTGTTGACCTCATAGATACGCGGGTCTCTGAGCATGGCGTCAAAGCTCGGGAACTGCTTCATATCATTTCCTCCTTGCCGCAAAGCGCGGCATCCACAGTCCGTCAAACCGGTTTTATACCAATATTTATCTTATAAATTATATAGCCGCGCGCGTATACTGTCAATGAAAAGCGCTCCCGGTGGACGGTCACATATTTTTGAAAAAACTTTGATTCCATTCACATACCGCTCGCTCCTTGCGGGCAACCGCCGCGCATGCGTATAAAAAACAGCCACAGTCATTTTCTGTTGGAAATCCAACATACATTTCATCCGCGCCGCGCTAAAATAAAAGTACAAACCAAAGGAGGTATCCGACATGCTCAGAAAGATCATAAAAATAGACGAAGCCCTCTGCAACGGCTGCGGCGCGTGCGCCGAGGCCTGCCACGAGGGCGCCATACAGATGGTTGACGGCAAAGCGCGACTGATGCGTGACGACTACTGCGACGGCCTCGGCGATTGCCTGCCCGTTTGCCCCACAGGCGCGATCCGCTTTGAAGAGCGCGAAGCCGCCCCCTATGACGCGGCCGCCGTGGAAGCAAAGAAACACGCCGCGCATGCCGGCGGCTGCCCCGGGCATATGGCCCGCACGCTGGAGCGCAAGGATACACACAGCGCGCACGAAGCACCGGAACCGGCCTGCGCCGCTTCGCAGCTGCAGCAGTGGCCGGTGCAGATCAAGCTCGTTCCCGTGAACGCGCCGTATTTCGACGGCGCCGACCTTCTCATTGCGGCCGACTGCACGGCGTATGCCTATGCCGACTTCCACCGCAGATTCATCAAAGGGCATATCACGCTCATCGGCTGCCCAAAGCTCGACGAGGGCGATTACAGTGAAAAACTGGCCGCCATCCTTGCGGCGAACGACATTCAAAGCCTCACCGTCGCGCGCATGGAGGTGCCGTGCTGCGGCGGCATCGTGAACGCTGTGAAAACGGCGCTTCAAAAGAGCGGAAAGGTCATCCCCTGGCGCGTGGTGACCATCTCGGCCGGCGGCGAGATCCTCCGCGAAGTCTGAGTTTTCCGCCCGGCATGACGGTTTTTTTCAGGTACAAACAGGAGCGGAGGCGGCTGCCGGATTTAGCCGCCTCCGCCGCGCTGTGTTCTCCCGGCTGTTCCTGCGCTGTACGGAAACGTTGAACAAGTCCGCGAGATGCTGTATAGTAATCATATAATAACGGCCGGCCCCGCGGCGGCATGCGGCCAGAGAAGGATGTGTCTTCAAATGGATGCGCGCAGCGAATTGCTCGCCAATTTACACAAACTGCATACGACGCCCTCCGGCGCTCTGCGCATCAAAAACAACCTCGCCCCGGATACGGACGATGTGGTCGGCTGGTGCAGGGAAAAGATCGCAGCGCCCGACACGCAGGTTTCGCGAAAAGGCAAGAACTGGTACGCTGCCGCGCCCAGCTGCGTGATCACCGTGAACGCCGGCAGCTACACGATCATCACGGCGCGCAAAGCAAAAAGCAGGATGAAAAAGCTCCTGTTCTCGCGCGAAAGCGCATGCATCCAGCCCATCCGCGAACTGGTCGAGGAACAAAACCACCGGACGCTGGTCTTATGGGCGCTCGACTGCGCGCCGCGCTTTCTGGAGATTTTTGAGGCCAGCTACCCCTGCGAAAAGCGCCCGCGCGAGCTGATCGGCATTGCCGCGGCCTGGGCGCGCGGAGAGATCAAAATGCCGCTGGCGAAAAAAGCCATCCTGGCCGCTCACGCGGCAGCCGCTGCAGCCGGGGAGCATCCGGCGGCGCAGGCCGCGGCCCGTGCGGTGGCCCATGCGGCCGCGACGATCCATGAGGAAACGCACGCGCTGGGCGTCGTGTTCTACGGGCTGACCGCGCTCGTCTATTCCGCCGGGCCGCAAAACGTAGAAGCCGTCGCCGGCCAGGCGTGCCGCTGGTTTTACGAGCGGCTGCTGTACTGGCAGGCAAATGCGGAACAAACAGAGCGGAAATGGGCCCCGTTCCTGCTGCGTGACGACGTGCCGAACAAAGAAAAGCTCCTGCGGCTGAAGCAGTGCAAAGCGATGCGCGGCCCCGAACTCCCCTGACGCAAAACCGGAGAATGCGTGCTCCACGCATTCTCCGGTTTTCCCATTCATGAAACGGTTTGTCGGCCGATCAGCCGTGTGTGAGTGCCGCGCGGCCGAGATACCCCTCGACCACGTCCGCGATCAGGGCATGCCCCTTCTGCGTGGGGTGGATCCCATCCTCGCAGATCAGCGAGCGGTAGTCGTCGCGCTCCAGAAACGCCGTGCGGATATCCACTGTGAGCGCCCCCTCCCGTGCCGCAACGGCACACACTGCGGTATTATACCGCTCATGCCAGCGATAAATGCGACCGATGTCGCCAAGCCAGAGAAGAATATTCTCCCGGTTGAGGCCGCGGGAAAGATGCGCAAAGTAGCGCTCCGCGTCGATTGGCGGCAGGGTGAAGACCGCAGGGCGCGCGCCGCTGGCGCGCACTTCGCGGATGATACCGGCATAGACATCCTCAAACGCCGCCAGCGGCGTTTTGGGCAGATGCTTTGCCTTCGGATCGCGCGAAATGGCGGCCCAATCATAGTCGCAGTCGTTGCCGCCAAACTCGAGAGCAATGGCGTCGTACCCGCCGAGCTTGGCCGCGTGCTTTTTGACGATCTCATTGCCTTTTGTCACTGTGCAGCCGAATTTGGCGTAATTATCGACGCACACGCTCGCAGCGCCGCCCACCAAGCTGATAAAAGAATCTTTCAAAAACAGATATTTCTCGCGCACAGCGTCGAAAACCACCCCGCGTGCGACACTGTCGCCGAACATGCACAGTGATATCGGCATATCAAATTTCTCCAATCACATAATATAATAATCAATATTATATTATGTGATCTCAAACATGTCAATATACACAAATGTAAACAATTTTTCTTCATTCCGCACGTCGGGCGTAATACAGGGTCTGCCCGCGCGGTATGATGGAAAAGCGCTGCGCAGGCAGAGCGATCCTGCGCTCTGGATCCCGTTTTTTACTCCCCGGCACGCAGGCCGACGTACAGACGGATGAGCTGCGCGCAGCGGTCGATGTCCAGCTTCGAACTGTCAAACGACAGGTCGTAAAGATCCGCGTCGCCGAAGCGCTCGCCCGCATAGTACTCATGGTACGCGCTGCGGCGCTTATCCATGCGCTGCACGGCGGCGCGCGCTTTGTGCGCCTCCAGAGCGTAAAGCGTGGTCGCGCGCTCCACGCGCGCTTCGATCGGCGCGTGGATGAAGACATGGACCGCGTCCGGGTCCTCGCGCAGGATGTAATCTGCGCAGCGGCCCACGATCACGCACGAGCCCTGTTTTGCAATGTCGCGGATGACATCCGACTGGATAAAAAACGCGCGGTCCGACAGGGGCATATTGTCGAGATTATCAAGCGGGATCGCCGACGGGCACATGCCCAGCGCGATGGAATACAGAAGGCTGCCGGAGGTACGCTCGTCGGCGTGTTCAAAAATCTCCTCGCGCAGGCCGCTCTTCTTCGCCGCCAGGGCGATGAGCTCTCTGTCGTAAAACGGGATCTCCAAAAGTTCGGCGAGTTTTTTGCCGATGAGGCGCCCGCCGCTGCCATATTCGCGGCTGATGGTGATAATCGTGCGTTTCATAATAAAGCTCCTTTCTCCGCTGTGTACCGGCATTGGGTATGGATCACCGCGGCCGCTGAATAACAGGATGCGCCGCGCGCTTTCCAATATCGTTCTATAGTTATATTATATCCCGCGGCAGGCAAAACCGCAACATACGCCGCTGAAAAGACCTGCCTTTCCGCGCGCATTTCCCAAGCAAAAAAAATTTTTTGCAAAAGGGTTGACTCTCACGCAGCGTCATGGTTTATGCTGGATACGTACCGGTACGAAAACAAGGGGGGCGATTGCCTATGGAAAAGGAAGCAAAAGCTCTGTACACAGTGCGCGAGGTATCGCGCATGACGGGTGTGAGCGTACGCACACTGCACTATTACGACCAGAAAGGGCTGCTGCGTCCGGACCGAAGTGAGGCAGGTTACCGGCTGTACGGCGCGCAGGCGCTTTCACGCCTGCAGCAGCTGCTTTTTTTCCGCGAGCTCGACTTCACGCTCGCGCAGATCAAGCAGTTCCTCGACGACGCGGCTTACGACCGGGAGGAAATCCTGACGCGGCAGAAGGCGCTTCTCACCCTGCGGCGCGGGCGGCTCGACCGGCTGATCGCCCTGATTGACGACAACCTGAGAGGAGATGCAAGGATGGATTTTGACGCATTTGACAGGTCCGAAATTGAACGGGCAAAAGAAGAGTACAGCCGGGAGGCGCGCGAGCGCTGGGGCGGCACCGATGCCTACCAGGAAAGCGAGCGCCGCGCCGGCGCTTACACGAAGGGCGACTGGGCGCGCATCAGCGCGCAGCAGGAGGAGATTTTCAGCTCCTTTTCCGCGCTGATCGGCACGGACCCTGCGGCCGCGCCGGCGCAGGCCGCCGTTGCGCGCTGGCAGGCTTTTATCAGCGAAAATTTTTATCCCTGCACGGATGAGATCCTGGCGGGGCTTGGACAAATGTATATTTCAGACGAGCGCTTTCAGAAAAACCTCGACCGGCGCGCGGAAGGCCTTGCGTCCTTTATGAGCCGCGCGATCGCAGCACGCGGCGCATAGCGCGAGCGGCAGCGAGTCGTTCAAACCGATATGCGCGCGGCGCAAGGGGGGGATCGGCAAACGGAACACGGCAGCCTGTATGGCCGCCGTGCTTTTTATGATTGACAGAACTGCCGCTTCACGATACAATTTTTACAGTGTTTATTCTATTCCGTAAAAATGGAAAAGGAGCGGTTAATGATGGTAAATTTCCGTTACGATATCCCCACGCAGGTCTATTTCGGCAAGGGGCAGATCGCCAAGCTTGCCGCATGCGTCACAAGGCTCGGCTCGTCCGTGCTCTTATGCTACGGCGGCGGCAGCATTAAAAAGACCGGTCTGTACGATACGGTCGTTCACGCGCTCAGCGAGGCCGGCGTTCGAGTGGTCGAGCTGTCCGGTATCGAGCCGAATCCGCGCGTCACATCCGTGAACGAAGGCGTGCGCCTCATCCGCGCGCATCAGCTCGAGGTGGTGCTTGCCGTCGGCGGCGGCAGCGTGATCGACTGCGCGAAGGTCATCGCCGCGTCGGCAGACTACGACGGCGACGCGTGGGAGATCGTGCGCGACGGCAAAAAGATCAAAAACGTGCTGCCGATCGTGTCCGTGCTGACGCTCTCGGCTACAGGCTCGGAGATGGACAGCGGCGCGGTCATCTCCAACCCGGCGACCGGTGAAAAATGGGCCGTGGGCCATCGCGGAATGTTCCCGCGCTACTCCATCCTCGACCCGACGTATACGTACACGGTGTCGAAATACCAGACGGCGGCGGGCACGGCGGACATCATGTCACACATTTTCGAGGTGTATTTCAGCCGTGTCAGCGGCAGCTACACGCAGGACCGCATGAGCGAGGCGCTGCTCAAGACATGCATCGAATACGGCCCGGTCGCTATGGCGGAGCCTGAAAATTACGACGCGCGCGCGAACCTCATGTGGACGTCGAGTCTGGCGATCAACGGCCTTCTCAGCTTCGGCAAGGGCGGGGCATGGAGCGCGCACGCCATGGAGCATCCCCTGAGCGGCATATACGATATCACGCACGGGGCGGGCCTGGCCATCCTCACGCCGCACTGGATGCGCTACATTTTGAACGAGGATACGGTCGGCCGGTTCGTCGAATACGGCATCAACGTCTGGGGCATCGACGGCACGATGGACAAATACGAGATCGCGCATATCGCCATCGACAAGACGGAGGAATTCTTTACGCAGAAGCTGGAGCTGCCCGCGACGCTCAGCGAACTGGGCATCGACAGCACCCGCTTTGAAGAGATGGCCGAGCAGGCCGTCTCGGCGGATCTTGAAAACGCGTATGTGCCCCTCGGCGTGGGCGATGTGATGAATATCTATATGAACGCGCTGTAAAAAACGGCTTTTCGTTTTTAAAAAGCTCTGCCACGGTTTCGTGGCAGAGCTTTTTTATTTGCGCATGTGCTCCCCTTGTTTTCACCGCACTGCAAAGGCTCCGTTTTCGGTCTCTTTTTTATTGTTATTTTTCGATTATTTGTTATGAAAATAGACCGAATTTTTTATTTTATTGCAGTTTTTCTTTGTAAAAGTTCAAAACTATCATGATAAAAACTGGAGAGGAAATCCGCGGAAAGATATGGTACATTTGTTCTATGCAAGGCAAATATGAACGCAGGAGGAATGTACCATGGCCGCCTACTCATCCTCGCGCCAGAAAAAACTGGCGCTTGATGAAAAACGTTTGCACCCGCCAGAAAAACCGACATCACCGCCGGTAAAGCCGCCCGGCCAGACCGGCGCGCCCTCGCAAACACCGCCGAAACAATCCCCCACAGACGCCGATATTCCTGTTGAAAAAAATGAACCCAAACAGTCCAACCCTTTTTTATCCATGTTTACAACGTTCAAAGACCCCAAGAAAATCGATGAAAACAACCCCCTTTATCAGTCTATGGCTGCCGAAAAACAAAATAAGACCAACCAGTGGCAATCCATCTTAAACGGTGAATTCGGCGGTTTTTCAAAGGATTTTGGTATGCCAAAATCCTTTGAAGCCGCAGGCAAGCCCAAGGAAAAATCTTCCGGCAGCAGCGCATCCCCGCTCGCCACCCTCGGAAATGCGCTCGGCACGCCGGTGCGTACAACGCCCGGCGTGGTCGGCAGCGGCATGTATTTCAACGGTCAAAACATCATTACGCCCAACACCGCCACGCCAGTCGCCGATGTGCTCGCAAACGACCTGTCACGAAGCCAGCAGGCAAACCCGACCGATTATAACGCTTTTGCAGACATGCTGCTGGGCAGCGACTTTTACATGCAGGAGCTCGCATCACGCGGCTTTACGCCGGAGACCTTCACCCAAAGCGTGCTGGACGCCTTCCGGCAAAAAGACGGGCTGGGCATCCCCAGAGAACAGGGCGAATACGAGGCGGCAAATCTGTTTGCAAAGGAGTTCCTCTTTTCAGACGCAGAAGCCGTCGCACGCCTCAAAAACACAGACCCGGCTCTGTTTGAAAAGATCAGCGGCTGGGCGCAGTCGCTTGAAAAACGGCTGCGGGGCACGGATTTTGCCGCAGCGGGCAGCGCGATCGCGCGCCTTTATTCGGTTGCACCGGCGTCCGGACAGGGATATAATGAAGAAGAGCAGAAGCAGCTGGCGCGCGCGTTTGAAACAGCCGACCGGATCATCAGTCTGACCCCTGCCGCCCTTTCCGGCAGCGGAGAGGGCCGCCCGCCCGTATACGACTTTACGAAAACGCCTGAAGAAAACAAGGCGCTGCGCGAAAAGTACGACGACTGGTGGAAAAACGCCACCCCTTTTGAGCGGCTCAACCAGATCAAAAGCGGTGTGGAATGGACTGACCGCAAGCCGCTTCCCTATGCGCGGATCGACCCGCTGTCCGATTTCGGGCGCGAGGCCATGCAAAAGCAGCAGGCCGAATGGGAGGCAGGCCCTTTCGCCGGCCTCAGCGACCTCGAAGCGGCGATCAAGCTGCTTGAAATGGATGAGTCGGAATTCTTCCAGCTGCCGGAAAGCGTGCAGGAAACCGCCTTGATCAACTATATCCTGCAGGTAAAACAGTCGGAGAACTACTGGACAAATTTCTCTGCAAACTTTTCCGATTCTGAAAAGGTCAACGCGTTCGCAAACGCCTTTGCCAACGAATACATCCTGGGCGGCGCAGTGGATAAGCTGATGCGCCTCTTTAACGGCGGGCCGACCGACAGGCAGCTGCAGGCCGATTTCCTCGCACTGCGCTATCCGTATCAGACGGGCGCAGGGAAGGTCGCCGCTTGGTTTGTGCCCGGCTTGAACACCGCCGCGGCAGGCAAGCTCGAGGCGCTTTTCACCCCCCTGGCAGGCAAGGTATCCGACAAAATGATGCGCAAGCTCTCCGGCCTCTGGAATATGAGCCCGGAAGCGCTCGCGCAGTCAAAATGGCGCTCCGCTTTGCTCAAGGGCGGAGAAAAAGCGCTCACGCGCGGCCTTGCCAGCGGCGCGGCCGACCTCACGCTCGGCACTGCCCAAAGTCTGATCTCCGGCAGCAGTCTCAGCGACGCGCTCCGCGACGGGATACGCAGCGGACAGTGGGGGCTTTACGGCGGCGTGGCGGCCGGCGCGGTCGCCGGCGCGATCGAGGGCTTCCGCCTTTCGGAGCTCGCGCAGGCCTATCACAAGGCCGGCGGGGATTTCATGTGGGGCGACGTCACCAACTGGTTCCGCATCGGGCCGTATTACGACGAGTATCTTTTGCGCGGCGGCGACGCGGCGTACGGCAGCTTTGACGCGTACCTGATGTTTGAGCGGCTGGACGATCTGTACGGCGAGCTCGGCGGGAAGCAGGTCTGGGGCTCGAAGGACGATTTCGCAGAGAAGGTCTTTGTCGAAGCGGATTGGCTA
>CAKTWY010000024.1 GCA_934630445.1 uncultured Eubacteriales bacterium | reverse complement strand
TGCACAGCGACATTGGTTCCCGTGCCGAGGCAATTGACGGCACAGTTCCTGCCGTGGGTATCGATCCCGCCGCGCATCGCTCCAACGCAATCGCCATAGTGCATCACATCCTGGATGCCGAGCGTCCTGCGCACATTTTTTTCACCCACGGCATACTCAAACGGCCAATCCGCCCCATTCAGGCTCGCAGCCACGGCCGAAATCTGTCCATAGTCGATGCCGCATGCACGCACAGCTTTGTCCGCAGCATACCGAATGCGCTTCATGCGCAGCTCGCGCCGCTCCCCTGTCCAATCGGTAAAATCGCGGTCGTTCTCAAAGGCGAGGATATTCCCCTCCTGATCGGCGATGACGACCTCCGTCTTGGTTCCCCCTTGGTCAACGCCCAGTACCCATGCCACTGATATCCCTCCGATCAGCGAAAAAATGCGGGCAGATACTCCCGGTTCGCCTCCAACATCTCATCAAGCAGAATCTTCGCCTGGTCGTAATCGCACACAAGCGGATGATGCGTCAGCGCCATGAGCGCAAGGTCGCGGTCACCCGTCACAGCGGCTTCAGCTGTCATCATCTCATACGCCTTAACTGCCGCAACAAGGCCCCAGGCCGCCTTGGGCGGCTGCGCCGCTGCGAGCGGACGGATGCCCGATGCGTTGATGAGCACCGCCGTCTCAATCACCGCCCGTTCGGGCAGCATGCGGAAGGTGCCGTTATTGGCCAGGTTTGTCACGCACCAGGTGTCACGGTTGTTCCAGATGGCGTTCATCACGCGCACTGCGACTGCGGAGTATCCGCCGCCGCCCCGTTTTTTGAGGGTTTTCGGCTTTTCATGGCTTGCCGGGTCGGCGAACTCGTCATACAGTTCGCGCTCCATGCCGAGTACGATCTCCCCGCGCGTCTGCGGCGCGCTTGTAAGCGCATCGAGCTTTTTCGTGCGATGATAATAATACTGCAGATATCCGCTCAAAACCGCGCCGACGCGCAAACCTACTTCAGGGTTTACTTCCGAGACGTTGCGAACGACTTTTTCAAACTCCTCATCTGTGAGCTTCCGTCCGCGCACGGTGATGTTGTAGGCATAATTCAGGTGATTCAAACCGAATATATCGTACCGCACATCGTCCGCGTCGACGCCGAGCGCCTCGGCGCAGCGCCACTGTGTGCGGATGCCGCCTGCACAAAGCGCTGTGAACTTCACCTTCGAATAATCCGACAGCGCCTGCCCGACGATACCCGTCGGGTTTGTATAGTTGATAAGCCATGCGTCCGGCGCCTCGCGCTCGATCGTCTTCGCGATGTCGAGCATCTGCGGCACCGTGCGCAGCGCTTTCATAAAGCCGCCCGGGCCGGTTGTCTCCTGTCCGATAAAGCCGTGCGAAAGCGGAATGCGCTCGTCGCGCACGCGGCTGAGATTGCCGCCGACGCGGATCTGGGTATTGACAAAATCAGCCCCGCTCACCGCCTCGGCAAGACTCTTTGCCGCATGAATTTTGATATTTTCCAACCCGATTGCCGCGCAGTATCTGCGCGCAAACCCCTCCATGATTGCAAGGCGCTTCTGATCGATATCGTACAGGGCGATCTCCCCAACCGGAAACTCCTCTTTTACCTCGGCAAACTTTTCAAGAAGTTCAGGCGTATAGGGACTGCCTGCTCCAACGATACAAACCTTCATAGCTTCTCCCTTCTTCTCTTGTACGCCCCCCGCGGCGGACCGCCGCGGGGGGCGCTGTTTTGGCTGATTGTATTTTGCTTTTTACGAGCCCATCTCAGACTTTGCTTTTTCCACCGCTTCGATAATCCCTTTTTCTGCATCCTGTATCGCTGTGGTCACGTCCTTCGTGCCAAAAAGGATGTTGGACACTTCTGTCTCGATCGCTTTTCTGGCCGCGTTGCCGCTGTACTGCTCAACCGGCGTCGGGATCGCGTAATCGCCCGCGTCAAGATACGTCTTAAAACCCATATCCTTAAATTTTGTTTCCATGTCGCTGACGATGCCCTTATAGGCGGGGATCATCGCCTTGCTCTGCGGGGCCTGGCCGGCCTCAGACGAAAGGTACGCCAAAAATTCCTTCGCGGCGGCAAGATTCTTTGTTCCCGCCGGGATACCGTAGCCCAAGCAGTTGGTGATCGTCGCTTTTTCCTTCATATACGGGAAGCATGCGACGCCGACCTTGTCGCCGAGCACCTTGGAATAGTTCTCGATCTGCGCGGGAACGTACGCAGTCATGGCGACCATTTCGTTCATGAACATTTCGTCACCCGTCGTCTCAGTCGTTACGGAGCCATCCGGCGCGACCTGATATTTGAAGATAAGGTCGGCTGCTTTCTGGAATGCCTCGCGGTTTTCCGGGGTGTCGACATACTTGCCGCCGTTTTCCTCCGGCTTGAAAAGCGAGCCGCCGTTGGTGTAGCAGTATACGAACCACGAACTCATAACGCTGGCGTTGTGTACAAAGCCATAGCGGGTGATCTTGTCGCCTTCTTTTTTTACAAGCTTCTGCGCGTCGGAAACCATCTGATCCCATGTATAGTCGTCGCCAGGATACGGCAGGCCGACTTCGTCAAAGATACCCTTATTGTAGATCAGACAGACCGTCTGGAAGTCCTTTGGCACGGCATAGAGCTTGCCGTCCGAGCCGGTATAGCTCTGTAGCGCGCCTTCTACAAATTTTGAGCGATCGACCTTTCCACTGTCATACAGATCCTGTACGCACTCAAGCTGATTGTTGTTCATCATCTGTACCGCGTAGGTGGGGTTGATCCAGCAGACGTCGGCCGCGGGCTGCTTTGCTGCAATGGAGGTCAAAATTTTTGTCCAGAACTGGTCGTTGGGTTCCAGCGTCGCAGTGACCTTGATGTTGCTGTTCTGCGCCATAAAATCGTTTGCGATCTGCTGCATGATTTCGTCTTGCTCCGCGCCCCAGTAGCGGAAATCGATGGTGCCGCTTGCTTCGCCAGACGCTGCGCCGCCGTCTCCAGACGGCTCTGCACCCTGTTGCTGGACCGGCTGTTCATTTGACGCGCAGCCCACAAAAAGCGCGAGAACGAGTGCAATGCAAAGTACGAGTGCCAAATTCCTTTTCATTTGTTTCCCTCCTGTTTTTGATATATGAAGTTGAATTGCGCTCCTTTGTTGAAATATGCCGAATTTGCACCATTCAGCCCTTGATGCCAGACAGGGCAATACCGTTGATGAATTTTTTCTGTCCAAGCACAAAGATCGCGATGAGCGGCGCTGTCGACAGAACGCCCGCCGTCATCATCAGGTGCCTTGTATAAACATGTTCCTCGCGCATAGCCGCAATGCCGACCGACAGCACGCGCATCTTCTCCGAGTCGATGACCAGCAATGGCCACAGAAGGTCGTTCCAGTTAAAAACGATCGTATAGATGCCCAGCGCTAGAAACGCATTGCCCATCAGCGGGCAAAGGATGTGCGAGAACGAACGCGCATAACTGCACCCGTCGATGCGCGCCGCTTCCTCTAGCTCTTTCGGCAGTGCCATAAAATACTGCCTTAAAAGGAACGTTCCGTAAATGCTGACATAGTGCGGCATGATGAGTGCCAGGTAGCTGTCGATCCACTTGAAGTTGACCATCATGACATAGCGCGGGATCATCAGCATCTGCGAGGGCACCATGACAAGGCACAGGAAGCAGAAAAACATCTGATCCCTGCCGGGAAAGCGCAGCCGGGCGAACCCGTATGCCGTGATGGCACAGAAAAACGTCTGCACAACCGTCGTGACCGCAGTGACAAAAACCGTATTCAGCATGTACCGGCCGAAATTCATGCGGTCTAAAACTTCTCTGTAGTTGTCAAGATTCCACTGCTTGGGAAACCACTGTATCGGGATCGCCACCGCCTCTTCATATGTTTTGAAGGACGTGAGCACCATCCATAAAAACGGCAGGAGCATCGTCGCCGCGCCGGCGATCAGCACGATATGGACGACCAGCTTACCCGCAGAAAAACGCATGCGCCTATTCACCTTTTCCCCTCCTTTCCCCGATATCCTGATTTATTCATAGTACACCCACTTTTTCTGCAGCCAGAACTGGAAGCCGGTAACCAGCAGGATAATCAGGAACAGCACAACCGCTTCGGAGGACGCATAACCCATGCGAAAAAAGTTGAGTCCCCTCTCATAAATGCCATATACCGCCGTGCGCGTCGCATCGGACAGCGGTCCGCCCGCGGCCGATGCCGCGCCGATGAGCATATACACGATATCAAACGCCTTAAAAGATCCGATAAAGGACATAATCATCAGGAAAAACGTCGTCGGGGAAATCAGCGGCATCGTAATCATAAAGAACTTCTGGAAAGGGGTCGCCCCGTCGATCTCCGCAGCTTCATAAAAGGTCGCTGAGATGTTCTGCAGGCCGGCAAGGAGAATGATCATGTTGTAGCCCAGGCTCGACCAAATACTGATAAAGATGATGACCGGCATGATGAGCTTCGGATCAGTCATCCATTTCAGCTGCGGCAGGCCAACCCATCCGCAGAGCTGATTGACCAAGCCGTGCTCGGAGTTGAGCATCCATTTCCACGTCACAGTGATCGCCGCAGGCATGCTGACATACGGCAGAAAATAGATCGTACGGTAAATCGACAGGCCACGTATCTTTGTGTTCAGGAGATTTGCCAGCACGAGCGATAAAAACACGCCGATCGGCGCGGTTCCAATCGCGAAATAGAGCGTATTCAGAAACTCCCTCCTGACCTGGGCGTCTCCAAACAGCTCAACATAATTTTGCAGCCCTAAAAACTGCGGCGTCGACATCATATTCCAGGACGTAAACGACATCACGACCGCAAAAATGAGCGGAATTGCTGTGAAAACCGTCACGCCGATCACGCCCGGCGCCACAAAGGCGTAGCCCCACAGCGCCTCTGTCCGCTGCATACGCGTCATCCTGGTCCTTGCATGTTTTGCCATGCTCCTCCCCCTTTCTAATGTTTCTGCATACAAAGCCTGCGGTAGAGCGGCGCGATCTCGTCGACGCGCGCGCGCACGCGGCCAAGCTCGCTTTTTGTCTGCGGGCAGCGCGCGAGATAAGCGCTGATCTCTTCCAGATAGGCAAGCGCCCTCTCCTGGTCGATCTGCCGCGGCGCTCCGACAAGACGTGTAAACCCATCTGCAAATACTTCGTTCCAGCGCTCCCGGGGCACGATCGGTTCGTCTCCGCCGCAGAGCAGCTCGATCAGCTTCTCTGCCTTTGGCGCAATGGACGCCGGATCCTTTGCAACGCCCGTACAGGCAAAAACCACACGCTCCGCATATGTACAGAAAAACGCCTTCGCCTCTTCCCTCTGCTCCCGGCAGGCGGCGTAAAACTCTCCGGTCGGCCCAAGGTCGAAGGTAAGATTCGGATATCGCTCCAGCATCTCCGACAGGCGGCCGAAATCGCCTGTACAATATGCCATTTGCGGAATGATGACCTTCATCTTTGGATAACGCTGCAGCACCTCCCGGATCTCGTGCTCGATCACTTCAAAGGAAGCGTAAGTCGTGTCTCCGAAATACCAGTCATTTTCGAACACATCCGCGTCGCACATCCCCGCGTTCCAAAAATACGGAGGATCACCCATGTGGATCGCCGCAGGCGCGCCGCAGGCCGCAAGCGTTTCATAAAAGGCCTCGTATGCCGGATCCAAAAGCGAGCGGCTGCCGATGCGCTTTCTCGCGCTGGGCTTGCCTTCATACATTTTGAATCCGTCGAATCCTATGTCGAGAAGCGTCTGTGCCTGCGTTCCAAAACCATCCGCTTCGAGCTGTTTCCCAGGCACGTGATAATCCAACCCCGCGAAAAGATAGACCTCGTCGTGCGGATAAAGCAGCTTGTAGAGGATGCTCAGGAGATTTTTGTGCAGAAACAGCCGCCCGGCCGAGGTGTCGTTCACAAAGCAGACCGCCTGGAAGCCGGCTTTCAGGTATGCCGTGCGCATGCGTTCAAACATCGCCTGCACATCGGAAAAGTCATCCACCATATGGATATGCGCGTCGATCACGCGCACAGGCCGTTCCATCCCCATTGCCTTAACCACAATACTCACCAGCCCATCGCATAGGACTGACGCTCTTCCTTCGGAGAGGCGGCGCCCTCAATAAAGCCGTTCTTGGGATTCCTCATGACTGCGCACACCTCGCCGTTGTTGAACGGCTCAAGAAGAACCATCTTGTGGCCGCGGTCAATGAGGTTATTGACAATGTTCGCTGGGAGCGGCTCATAGAAGACATAACCCTCCATCGCATCATGCGGATAGAAGGAGTTCTTGAAATGGCAGGTGTAGAAGGTCGAGACATCGATCGCATCCTGCAGATACATATCAAACTCCGCAATATTGAGGAACGTCTGCAGGCCCCACTGATCCTGGTTGTCGCCGCCCGGCGAACCGAACGCCATCCACGGCTCGCCTTTGCGGAAGGCCAGCGACGGTGTGAGCGTGACACGCGGACGTTTGCCGGGTTCCAGACAGTTGGGCGCTTTCGGGTTCATGTAGAACATCTGCCCCCTCGTCGTCAGCTGCAGTCCGACGCCGGGCACGCGCGGATTGGAACGGATCCAGCCGCCGCTTGGCGTGGAGGACATCATGAAGCCCTCGCTGTCAACTGCGTCGAGATGGGTGGTGTCAGTCTTATCGATATCACCGCTCGCGTCAAACAGGTCGTCATCCCACATCTTACCGTTATTGGCACGGTAAGCATCGATCTCCAGCCTGCGCTTGGCCGCATACTCGTCGGAAAGGAGCTTATCAAACGGCACCTTTGCAAAACGCATATCGCCATAATAACGGTTCCTGTCGTTGTACGCGATCTTCGAGCATTCGATCACGGTATGGACGTACTGCGCGGAGTTGTGGCCCATCGCCTTCAGGTCAAACCCTTCAAGCAGCTTTAAGTTCTGCAGCAGGACCGGGCCCTGCGACCACGGGCCACATTTGCACACGGTGAAATCCCTGTATTTCACCTGCAGGGGCTCTTCCACCAGCGTCTGATATTCGGCAAAATCCTCGAGCGTCAAAAGGCTCGTATGTACGCCGGTCGAATCTTTGACCGGGAAGGTTGAGACATAATCGACGATCGCCTTCGCAATGTCGCCGCGGTAGAAACGGTCGATCGCGCAGTCGATGCCGTCTTCCCTGCTCCTGGAAGCGCCCGAGCGATACGCGTCGGCAAGCTTCTGATACGTCGCGCCGAGGTCCGGCTGGCGGACGAGGTCGCCGCGTTTGGGAGCTTTACCGTCTTTGAGGAAAATCTTTCCGTTTTCCGGAAGCTTCTCGGTAAACAGGCCGTCCTCCGTCGTGCTCAGGTATTCGCGCAGCCCTTCGTAAATGGGGAAGCCGTCGAAGCAAAGCTCGATCGCCGGCTCAAGCACCTCGTCCAGCGGCAGCGTGCCGAACAGCTTGAGCGCCGTGCAGAAGCACCCGATCTGCGCCGGAACAAGCGCTCCGAGATAACCGAAGCCGGGGATGGACTTAATGCCGTGTGCGCGCAGCCACTCGATGCTCAGTGCCTTGGGAGCAAACCCCACGCCGCTGATGGCAAAGGCCTTCTGATGCTTGGGCGAGTAGATGAGCGTCGGGCTTTCGCCGCCGATGCCATTTTTATGCGGCCTTGTCACAGCAAGTGCAAACGCCGCTGCAACGCCTGCGTCGACCGCGTTTCCGCCCTTGGCGTACATGCGGATGCCCGCTGCGGTCGCCATGTAGTGCCCTGCAGCAATAACGCCCTTTTTGCTCGATACCGTCGGCCTCGTGTGAAAGGCCGGCCAGATGTACATACTTCTCTCGATAGGCATTGTGCTTCCTCCTCTTAATCACTCTTGTTATTCTGAAACGTTCCGCAGTTTACGGAACCTGATAAGCCGTTTCACCAGGACGCCACGACGCCGTCCGCACGCGGCTCTGTCGCGCCCATATAACCGCCCTCGCAGCGGAAGATCGTCTGCGCGCGGCCAAACGTATAAAACATGTCGGAATAGGCGATGTCGTGCCCGCGTGCGCGCAGCGCATCTAAAATCTGCGGCGCGACCTCCGGCTCCAGCCAGGACTGGTTGCCGCGCATCCACTGCCAGCGCGGCGCGTCGATCGACTCCTGGATATCGAGGCCGAAATCGGCCAGATTCATCACCATCTGCACATGCCCCTGCGGCTGCATAAAGCCGCCCATCATGCCGAAGGGGCCCATCGGCTGCCCGCCCTTCGTGAGGAAGCCGGGGATGATGGTGTGGTATGTGCGCTTTCCCGGTTCCAGACGGTTGTCATGCGCAGGATCGAGCGAAAACCCGTTGCCGCGGTTCTGCATCGCGATGCCCAGACCCGGCACAACAATGCCGGAGCCGAAGCCGGAGTAGTTGCTTTGAATATAGGAGACCATGTTCCCCGCCCGGTCCGCCGTACACAGGTATACCGTGTCACTCCTGCGCGGCACACCTGGCAGATGCACCTTTGCGTGCTCGCCGATCGTGCGCCTGCGCTCCTCGGCATATGCATCTGACAACAGCATCTCAGCCGTAACTGTCATGCGTTCGGGGTCTGTGACATATTTCTGCGCGTCTGCAAAAGCCGCCTTAATGGCCTCGATCTGATAGTGATACGTCCGCTCGTCCTCGCGCTGCGAAAATTCCCACCCCCGCAGGAGGTTCAGCGCCATCAGCGCGACAATCCCCTGCCCGTTCGGCGGCAGCTCCCACACGTCGAGCCCGCGATAGTTGACGCTGATGGGCTCGACCCACTCTGGCGAGAAGGCGGCAAGGTCCTCTGCACGGAGAAAACCGCCGATCTTTTCAAAATGCGCGCCGATCTGCTCTGCGATATCGCCGCGGTAAAAATCCTCCGCGTTTGTTTCCGCAATGCGCCGGAGCGTCTGCGCGTGATATGGCAGGCGCCAACGTTCACCCGGGCGCGGCGTGCGCCCATCTTTGGTGTATACGTCGAACCACGTCTGCATGCCCGGCTCGTTGCGCAGCTTCGCGTACTTTTGGGCTGCGCGCTCCCACAAAAGTGAAACGACCGGCGAAACGGGATAGCCGCCCTCGGCGTAATGCACTGCGCTTTCGGCAAGCGTTTTCATCTCCATCGTGCCGAAACGCCGGCTGAGCGCCGCCCATGCGCCCGGAATGCCCGGAACCGTCACCGGAAAGCGCCCATAATCCGGCATCTCCTCATAGCCCATGGCCCGCATTTTTTCCAGTGAGATCAGCCCCGGCGCACGGCCGCTCGCATTCAGGCCATATAATTTCCCTTCATACCAGACAATGGCAAAAGCGTCGCCGCCAATGCCGTTGGAACACGGCTCCGTAACCGGCAGTGTCATCGCCGCCGCAAGCGCCGCGTCAATTGCGTTCCCGCCCCGGCGCAGAATATCCAGCCCCGCCTGCGCGGCAAGCTGCTGCGACGTTGCAACCATACCGTTCGGGCTATACACGACTTGTCTTGCAGATGGATAGCGTCTGTTTTTCATGGATTTCCTCCTACACGCCGATGACAGTTGTTGTCTGTCTGCCTCTGCACGGCGCTTTCTCTCTATGCCGCCATTGTACTCTATCACATTGTACAATCAGAATGTGTAAAGTTGACAATGTTTTGTCCATATTTGCACTAAATCCGAATTCTCCATTGTTTTGCTTTGTGTTTTATGCTATGTTTACGCTAGAAAGTTGTGGCAGTTTTGCGCTTTGCCTGCTGTTCAGCACAGGCTGAAAGGGGGACCTATGGAGCTTTTTCAGTTGAATTCCGACGAGTTTAACCCCCAGGTCTATTATGTCAGCTATGAATATTATAACTCCACCAATATCCTCGAAAGTCATATGCACCCCTTCCCCGTCATCATGTTTGTCGAGAAGCTCAGCGGCAGCTGCACCTACGTCATCGACGGCGACCGGCACGACGTGCGTGCAGGTGACGTCTATCTTATCAATCCCGGTATTTACCACCGCAAACTCATGCCGCCGGGGGCGGAGATCAACGAGGTCCATCTCGCCTTCGACCGCTTTCATATCTCCGACTACCCGGAAAACCATCTGCTCTATCCCGCGACTTACGCGCGCCTGACGCTCGCACAGGAGTATCAGGCCGATTTTCGCCGCTGCGTCGATGCGCTCATCAGCGACGAACAGTTTGAGCGCCCGCTGGGCGAGCTCTTTGCCAAATCGCTGCTGCTGCAGCTTTTTGTCATTGCGTTTCGCTGTTTTGGCTCGAACAGCGCGCGGCGCAACGAGGAGCATTCCCTTTTTGTGTATAACGGCAACAGCCACGACCGCGTCGTCTCAGCGCTGCGCGAGTATCTGATCGAAAACTATCAAAAAAACATCTCGCTCTCCGTTGTGGCGGGCAAGATGTTTTTAAGTCAGGAATATTTAAGCCGCATCTTCAAGGCGGAAATCGGGAAAAGCCCCTACACCTTTTTGACGGAGATCCGCCTGAACAAGGCGCGCGACCTGCTGGAGAACACGCAGCTGTCCATCGCGCAGGTGGCCAGCCATGTGGGCTATACGGATGTCTATCATTTCAGCAAGCTTTTCAAAAAATACTGCGGTATAGCGCCCATGAGCTACCGGAAGAACGTGCAGACCGGACAAAAAAGCGCCCAGCTGCCATAAGCGCATGTATATCTCCGTGATCCAGGGCTGCCTCATCGGGCAGCCTGTTTTTTGCGCTTTTCAGTGCCATACGCACCGGCGGTTACAGATATTCGCGCATTTCCGTCATATTCTCCCAGTAGCGTTTGGGCATATGGGTCATGCGGCAGCGCGGATTCTCGCGCTCTTTGATGGCGATGGTCCGGTAAAACTTTTTCCACAGCGCGCGATAGCGCTCTTCCGTCTCTGACGCTTCAGGAAAAACCGCCTCTTCAACGCGCGCGATGCGCCGCTCGCCGTTCAGGTAGAACAGCGCCGCCCGGTGCGTCTTGTCGACGATGATAAAATCTTCGTTGCGATACCGCGTCACAAAATGCCCGGCGATATATGGAAGAATAAAGTTTTTCGGCGTGATGGTCGCCCCAAGCACGCCGTCATAGTCAGAAAAGCGCACAAACCCCAGCAGCAGATGCCGCTCGTTCAGGAGATGCCCTTCCGCGCGCAGAAGCTCCGCCACATCCGCCCGCCCGAGCGCGCGCAGGATCGCCCCGCCCTCCCGGTATGCACGCAGGAGGAACAGGAGCATTTTCCGTTCCTTTCCCGCAAGGCAGCTGCAGAACACATTCTCCAGCAGCTCCTGCGCGCGGGGCGACACCTTTTCCGCCACGGACGCACGCACTCTCTTTGCCCGCACAGGGTCGGTAGCGATGAAAACGTCCTCGAACAAGCTCGGCTCCGCCGCCTCCTCAGGCAGGATATCATATGGGATCTCCTTCCCATACACACTCGCATACACGCAGCAGTAAAACCCCGCCAGGCTGCCGTCGTACAGATAGCGCCGCTCGCCGGGCTGTGTCAGATCGCTTTTGCAATACAAGCGATCGCCTCCTCCTCCGCTTCCTTTTGCGGCGTGAGCGCCAGAAGCGCCGGGTCAAGCCCGAACGCCGGGGCAAAAAGGCTCATCTGCTCCATCCCAAAAGCGAATGCGTTCGGGTCGATCAGCGCGCGCACGGTTCCCTCCCGCCCCATATGCGGCGCTGGCGTATACCCCCGGGCACAGATAAAGTAGCGCGCGCGCTTGAGCACAACGCCCATCTGCTTC
This sequence comes from uncultured Eubacteriales bacterium, assembly GCA_934630445.1. Taxonomy (GTDB): domain Bacteria; phylum Bacillota; class Clostridia; order Oscillospirales; family Butyricicoccaceae; genus CAKTWY01. The sequence goes on along the minus strand of CAKTWY010000024.1, from coordinate 7,273 downwards.
AGATCCTCCAGCGCAAGGCTCCCTTTCTTCCGCGCGTAAAGGATGCGCTGCGCGCTTTTGACGCCGATGCCAGGCACGCGCAGCAGCGCCTGACGCGGCGCGCGGTTGACATCGACCGGGAAAAAATGCATGTTGGCGATCGCCCAGTTGCATTTCGGGTCGAGATAAGGGTTGAAATTCGGCGTCTCCTCGCTCAGGATCTCATCCGCCTGAAAGTCATAATACCGCAGAAGCCAGTCCGCCTGATACAGTCTGTGTTCACGCAGGAGCGGCGGTTTGGTGTCGACCGCCGGGAGAAGGCTGTCCTCCACCACAGGGATATAGGCCGAATAAAAAACGCGCTTGAGCGCATATTTATCATAAAGGCCCGCGGCCAGCTTTAAGATCCGGTAGTCGCTCTCCGGCGTCGCGCCGATGATCATTTGCGTCGCCTGTCCCGCGCTGGCAAAGCGCGGGGCGTTTTTATAAACGGCGAGTTCTCGCCTGTTCGCTTCGGCGGTTCCACGGATCTGCGCCATCGGTCCGAGTATGGCGCGCTTTGTTTTGTGCGGCGCAAGCCTTGTAAGGCTCTCCTCGCTCGGAAGCTCGATATTCACGCTCAGCCGGTCCGCCAAAAGGCCCAGGCGATATACCAGCTCCTGCGAGGCGCCGGGGATCGTCTTGGCATGGATATAACCCTGGAAATGATACCGGTGACGCAAAAGCGCAAGCGCCTCGATCATCAGCTCCATCGTATCATCCGGGCTCTTGACCACAGCGCTGGACAAAAACAGGCCCTCAATGTAATTCCTCCTGTAGAATTCGATTGTAAGGTCTGCAAGTTCAGTCGGTGTAAAAGCTACACGCTTTACATCATTTCCATGGCGGTTAACGCAGTATTTGCAGTCGTAAATGCAGGCATTCGTCATCAGCACTTTTAAGAGCGACACGCATCTTCCGTCCGCTGAAAACGTGTGGCAGCACCCCGCGGCAATCGTGCTGCCGATGCCGGGCGCATCCGGCCGCTTTGCGCCGGAGGATGTACAAGCGGCGTCATATTTTGCACTGTCGGCAAGAATCTCCAGTTTCGTCATCAGCTCCACAGTTCGCTCCCCATTCCTGATCCGCGCATTCTCCGCGCAGGTTCTAGAACATTTGTTCTGTTTTATTATACACTGTCCTCTCTGCTCTGTAAAGAGAAAACAGTGTGTCTGAAAAAAATTTCAGAACATTTGTTTGCAGCAAAGCGCTTGGCTTTTCGCTCGTTCCGTCGCATATACACCGCATAAAAAAAGCGCAGCAGCTCCCGGGCTCTGCCCCGGGAGCTGCTGCGCTTTGCCGCGTATAAAATGCCCGCCGTAAAAACCAAAAGCTGCGGACCACATGGACTATTCTCACAGCTTCGAATATCCAAAGCTGTTCACCAGCGCATCGATGCGTGCATTCTGTTTGCACATCGGGCACTCATAGCGCGTATACGTGCGGTAATCCGGCATATCCTTCGCAGTGAACACACAATTGACCTTCTGTCCGTCGACCTCGTCCAGCGCGCTGAAGATCGCAGAGATTCCTGCGACCGTACCGCCGTAATATGCAACGCACTCCCTGCTCTTTCGAATCGTGATCCCGGTCGTAACAGAGGCCATGAGGACGATGATGTGCTTGCCCTTGATGGCAAGCTGCAGATTATCGCGGAAAAACATCTGCCCATTGCCATTATATTCCGGTGTGACGACATAAATCGTCTTATGGGCATTGATGGAAAGGAAGCCCGCCTTTGTCAGTTCCTGCGCAAGATAAGCACCGATCACCTGCGTGCCGTCCAGGCAGACGATCGTATCGACGATCGTCTCCGTCACGTATGTGCGCATCAGCTCGCGCGCGACCTCCTGTGCCTCGGATGCGCGTGCTTTGAGCGTGGTCATGTCGATGTAGTAATTGACATGCGAATGATTGGTGGCAAAATGACCTGGAACGACCTTGAGCGGAACGCTGGTGTTATGCGGATAGAGCTTGATGAGCTTGTGTTCCATATTGCCCCTCTCCACCGCGCGTCTGCCGCGCGGCCACGCCGCTTTTCCGGCAGGCGGCACGCCGAATTTTGATCGGCAGGCCGGCAAACGCGTGGAGCATGCCTGCCCACCGTTTGAAAAAAGCGTTCATCCTCCCCGGGAGAATGTCCGCTTTTTTTTATTATATAATGAAAACGCGAGAAAAGCAATGTCTTTTCGTTCCCTCCGTTCCCTTCTATTCCTGTTTTTCTGCGCGCAACAGGCGCCCGGCGCATCCTGCAACCATAAAACATTTGTTTTTTTGTGCTGGGCACGGTATAATAACCTCAAAATAAACGCAAGCGCTCATGTTGGTATATAGGAACTCGCCAAGCCGCCCAAGACGGCACGAGCAGCGCACGCCTGATTTTCAGGCACGAAATCTATTTGGGATTGGAATCAATTATGGTTTTCAGCAGCATGCTTTTTTTATTCGGCTTTCTGCCCGCTGTTTTGGCAGCCTATTTTCTGGTGCCGAAGCGCTTTCGCCGGGCACGGAATCTGGTTCTGCTGACGTTCAGCCTCTTTTTCTATGCCGTGGGAGAGCCGAAATATATTTTTGTAATGCTCCTTTCCATTGTGCTCAATTACATATCCGGCGCGCTCGTGGCATCGGCCTCCGGTCAGAAGCGGAAAAAATGCGTTCTGGGCGTTGCGGTCTTTTTGAACCTGGCGGTGTTTTTTTATTTCAAGTACACCCTCTTTGTCATTCAAAACATAAACAGCGCCTTTTCCACTGCCCTCCCTCTGCCGGAGATCGTCATGCCGATCGGCATCTCTTTCTTTACGTTTCAGGGGATGAGCTATGTCTTTGACGTCTATTACGGCAGCGCCCGCGTGCAGAAAAACATTCTGAACGTCGCGCTTTATATCTCGCTTTTCCCCCAGCTGATCGCAGGGCCCATCGTACGCTACCAGACCGTGGCCGACGAGATCGAAGTGCGCAGCGAGACCCTCTCCGGCGCGGCTTCTGGCGTCAGGCGCTTCTGCCTGGGCCTGGGCAAGAAAATGCTGCTCGCCAATTCGATGGGCGTGGTTGCAGACGCGGTGTTCGCCCTCGCGCCGGAAAGGATTTCCCTCCCGCTCGCCTGGATCGGCGCGGCGGCGTATACCTTTCAGATCTACTTCGATTTTTCAGGCTATTCGGACATGGCGATCGGCCTGGGCCGTATTTTTGATTTTCATTTTCTCGAAAACTTTGACCATCCCTACGTCAGCCGTTCGATCACCGAATTCTGGCGCAGGTGGCATATCTCGCTGGGAACGTGGTTTCGCGACTATGTCTATATCCCACTCGGCGGCAACCGCGTATCGCCTCCTCGGCAGGTCGTCAACATTCTGGCCGTCTGGCTCCTCACCGGCATCTGGCACGGCGCGTCGTGGAACTTTGTCGCCTGGGGGCTTTACTTTGCCCTGCTGCTGATTTTGGAGAAAAAATTTCTCCTGCGTGTGTTGGCGCGCATGCCGCGTGCGGTGAGTCACGTCTATGCGCTGGTGTTTATCGTGCTCGGCTGGGTCATTTTCCGCAGCCCATCGCTTTCGTACGCGCTGGGATACATGGGGCGGATGTTCTCTCCGCAGGCACTCAGCTATGACGCGCAGGCGCTCTACTATCTGATCGAGTATGGGCTCGCCTTTCTCCTGTGCATTGTTTTCTCCTTCCCGCTGCGGCAGCGCCTGTGCGATGCGGAACGCAAAGCAGGCGCCGCCAGTCAGGCGGCGCTGCGGGCGCTTTACAGCCTCTTCTGCCTGCTTCTCTTCGCACTTTCGGTCGTTTATCTGGCCAATACAAGCTTCAATCCGTTCATCTATTTCCGCTTTTAAGGATGCGTTATATGAAAAAAGGTTTGTTTCGTTTGATCGACATTCTGACTTTATCCGCTTTCGCCGCGGCGCTCTTTGGGATTTTGACGCTCACGGTCCTGAAGGACAAGCCGGAATACTCCATTTTTGAGAACCGGACGCTCGCTCCCGTGCCCACATTTTCCGCACAGGCGCTTTTTGACGGCAGCTATTTTTCTGCGTGGGAAACATGGTTTTCCGACCGTGTGGCGGGCCGCGGCACGATGCTGAGCGCGTACACGGCGCTGCAAATGGACGTGCTGAAAAAGCCGGTGGTCAACAACATTGTCGTCACCGAGCGCTCCCTTCTGCCGTACCAGACGCCCGTTGCCGCTGACGCGGAGGCGATCGGCGCGGACGCGCAAGCGATGGCAAAGCGTCTCAGCGCGCTCGACGCGCATATCCGTGCATATGGCGGCACTTTTTTATACGTCGGCCTGCCAGAGCAGCGCTCGATGCTCCGCGGCGATTATCCGCCCTACCTGGCGGACAACCACGAAAATTTCGATCTGACGGAGCACGCCTTCTTTTCCGCGCTCGATACACGCGGAGTGAACAGCATCAATATGCGCAGCGTCTTCCTCTCCGAGCCTGACGCGCACGAATTTTATTCCTCAGTCGATCACCATTTCAACCTCGCAGGCGCTGTGCGCACTTATGAGGAAATCATTGCACGTCTGTCGCCTGCGCTCCCATCGCTCCCGCCCGCTGCCACGATCAAAGCTACTGTGCTCGCCAACCCGTACTATGGCTCGCGCAACCGCATGCTTTACAATCTCTATCCGACCGACGAGCGCCTTTCAATCCCGGATATTCCCGCGTCGATCCCATTCGAGCGTTTCGATAACGGTGCCGAAGCCGCGCCGTCGCTGCTCTCTCTCCCAGCCGACACGTCAACGCCTGTGACTTATTCGGTCTATATGGGCGGCGATATCGCCGAGACTGTTATCCGCACGAACCGGAAGGAGCTCCCCTCCCTGCTGATCTTCGGCGACTCGTTCACCAATCCGCTGGAAACGCTCCTTTACCGCAATTTTGACGAGACGCGCTCGCTCGACCTGCGCCACTACGATAAGATGCCGCTCTCGGCATATATCGACGCCTATCTTCCGGACGTGGTGCTCTGTATGCGCGACGATACGTCCTATCTTCTCTTTGACGGCAACGGGAACTTTTCCTGACCGCGGCTTTCAAATTTCAGCACGTGCACCGAACGGCACACTTTCGTGAAAACTACATGTTGCCTATCCTCGCAGTGAGCCGTAGGACGCATCAAGTTTTATGCCTCGGCGGCATCCTTCGCTTTTTAGGCGCCTCCAATATGGCATTGGCTGAAGAAAAGCACTGGATATTGGGTCTGCAACCGTCAGTTGCTAAAAATTCAAAGGATGCTTGGTCGACTTTATCCCGGCCACATGCTAAAATGATCCCATAGAAAGCGGGGTGCTAAATGACTTTAGGTGAAAAAATCACTGCTCTGCGAAATGAGCAGAAAATCTCCCAGGGCGACCTGGCGGATCAGATAGGCGTTTCCAGACAATCTGTTTCCAAGTGGGAGACGGATGCCAGCGTACCGGAACTTGACAAGCTCGTTCTTTTAAGTGAGATATTCCATGTCACGCTGGATGAACTCGTGAAAAAAGAAAAAACCACCAATCGCGTCAGCACAGAGGAACACAGCGCAGAGAGCGAAATCCCCGCGCAACCGGTTCCGGTAACTGTACAGGGGTATATCAGCACGCAGAGAATAATCGGTTTTATCTTGCTTGGACTCGGCCTGTTGTGCTGTATCCTTGCCTTCGTTTTTGGGAGCGGGCTTCTGATTATCGGCGGCTATATGGTATTTTGCGGTGTTCTTTATCTGCTGCTGAAGAAGTGCGCCGCACTGATCATCGGATGGATTACTCTGATCCAAGCGATGATTTTAACCCCTTATTTCACAGGGGTTCGTATGCTGTCGGTATTGAATCCTGGATATTATGATCACGGCATTTCCATGAATCAAATTGTTGCAATTGCCATGTGGGCAGTCCTGGCGATTCTTGTTATGGCGACGATCCGTGCCATTCAAAAAAGAATACAAGGTTGATCTGCTGCGGAGCCATCCTTCGGGAAGGCTCCGCTTCTCATCACTAAGGACTGCACGCCTTACACTGCTCCCAAATATGACATTCAAAACAGAAAAACGGCATGACCTATGTCATGCCGTTTCCTGAAAACAAATGTTACCGTTCTGCTGGAACCTTCCGTCGACGCAGCTTTTTGCTGCTTCCCCTGTTATTCACGCATCAGGGCGTGTTTTACACAGCATACGTATCGAAATACCCCTGAATGAAAACGAATGGCGTGCCCTTGTCTCCGCTCCCTGAGGTGAGGTCGCACAGCGAGCCGATCAGATCGGTAAGGCGGCGCGGCGTCGTGCCCTGCGCCTCCATCCGTCCGACAAGGTCGCTCCCCTTTTTCGAAATATACTCCGTGATGGCTGCCTTCAGCTCGTCGCCCGACAGGTGGGAGAATTGATTGTCCGCCAGATATTTGAGCTTGATCTCATTCGGCTGCCCGGAAAGTCCCGCCGTAAACCCGGGCGATACCATCGGGTCTGCAAGCTCCCAGATCTTCCCGACCGGGTCTTTAAACGCGCCGTCGCCGTATACCATGACCTCGACATGCTTGCCCGTGCGCGCGAAAAAGGCGGCCTGCACGCCGTTGACAAAACGCTCGCAGTCGCGCGGGAACAGCTTGACGGAATCCTCCGTCGCTTTGTTGGAGCCCAGAAGACCGAACGCTTCGTTATACCCGCTGCCATCGACCGGAGCGGCGAGAATATCGTCAAGCCCGTAGACCGTCTCCGCGCCCGCACGGCGAAGCAGGCCTTTGGAACGCTCCCGCGTATGGATATCACACGCGAGCACATGCTTTGTATACTTCAGGATCGCCGTCGGGCTGTTGGCAAATACAAACTCGACTTCCGCACCGCAGGAGCGGATCAGATCGCCGTAAAACTCCACATAATCAACGCCTGTAAAGCGATGCACATTGCGTCCAAATAATGCACGGTAGCGCGTCTCATCCAGCACATCTGCATAAGGGTTGACCCCTTTTTCTTCCATCTGATCCGGATCTACCAGCTGATTGCCGACCTCATCGGTCGGATAGCTCAGCATCAGATAGATCTTTTTGACGCCGGAAGCGATCCCCTTCAGGCACACGGAGAAGCGATTACGGCTGAGAATCGGAAAAATAAGCCCCACCTCGCCTGACGGATATTTCTCTGCAACATCTTTCGCGATCTGTGCAACGCTCGCATAATTGCCCTGCGCACGCGCAACGACAGCTTCTGTCACCGCGACGATGTCCCTGTCGTTGAGCGTGATGTGCTCTTCTTCCACACAGTTTAAGAT